>CAMYKC010000113.1 GCA_947258865.1 uncultured Lysobacterales bacterium | reverse complement strand
TCAAAACCAGGCTCTCATGAGAGAGCCTGGTTTTTTTGTGTAAGCCGTCCTCACAAGTGATTCAGGATTAAGTCCATAAGCGGTGCGGATTCCGGGGTGCCGGACCTTCATCTGTCGGGAACAGATGAAGAGCGCACAGGGAAGTCTTGAGCGTGTCCCGAACCCCGGAATCCGCACCGCTTGCCGGGTAATACCGAAAGCCTGCTCTTGCGGTCAGGTCAGGAAAATCCGCTGGACAGCCCACCAGGTACCGGTGAGGGCAATCAGAAGCGAGGCTGGGAGCACGACCCTACTCCGGTACCAGGCGCGGGTAAACCAGCGCCGCAGCAGGAACCAGGCGGCCAAAATGACACTGATCTGGCCGAGCTCCACGCCGACATTGAATCCAACCAGAGCTGTGAGGAACTGGTTATCCGGCAGACCCAGGTCCAATAGCACACTCGCGAAGCCCAGCCCGTGAAACAGGCCGAAACCGAAGACCACAAAAGGCCGCCAGCGCGTCATGTCCCTGGCAAGCAGATTCTCGACAGCTACAAAAGCGATACTGACCGCGATCAGCGGCTCGACGATGGCGCCGGGCGCCTTGACCCAACCTGCTGCTGCAACACCCAGCGTGATCGTGTGAGCGATGGTGAAAACTGAAATCTGGATAAGCAGGGGTTTCAACCGGGTCGACGCCAGGAAAAGAGCCAGCACGAACAGGATGTGGTCGAGGCCACCGGGTAAAATGTGCTCGAAACCGAGCTTGATGTAGAGACCCGCGGTTCGCCACCATGGCCGGTCCAGCTTGATGGCCTTGCGGACACGTGCGCGTTGTTCATCGTCGAGCATGCTTCCGGTGCCATAGACGTCCGGGTCGGCGGCCTTGTCCGCTTCTGAAAGCGCCCTGCACAGGGCCGGATCCAGCCCGGAATCAGCCGTGCAGAATTCGTCCGCGGGATGGGCCAGTGCCGCAGCGCTGGATAGCAACAGGAACGAGGCGATCAGCAGCAGCCTCGCGATTCTGGTCAACGCTTGTGTAACCAGTTGGGCAGGAGTTCGTATGGATCCCTGCCGCCAAGGTCTCCCGATTGGATGCCTTCCTTCAAGAGGAGCTCGTGCAGATTGCCGGATTTGAACGCTTCGAACGTATCGGTAGCACCGCCAACATGCTCACCACCAATAAAAATCTGGGGGATCGTGTTGGTGCCCAGATGTGCACTGAGAACCGCACGGATCTGGCCACCCCAGTCGTCTTTCTGGTAGGCCACGGAATCGAGGTCGACCGCTTTGTAGGGAATTTTAAGCTCGGCAAAAAGTTTACGAATGGCCCAGCAGAACTCACACCACTCGAGAGCGAACAGGACAACTGGATTATCGGCATTGTTGATGGCTTCAGAGACAAACGACTCTGCTGCCTGCGTGACGGGTGCTGGCTCGTCGGTCCCTGTGGACGGTGCCGGCGCGGCTTTGACGTCAAAGCGGTACCCGGGTGTCGAGCGCGAGATTTCCATCTCCTCGTCGGTCATCATTTCGGGGATGCCGTCGAACAAAGGTGTCGACAGGTAGCGCTCGCCCGTGTCCGGCAGCATGCACAGGATGGTGGTATTGGGTGGTGCTCTCTTCGCAATTTGCATCGCTCCGGAGAAGGTAGCACCGCCCGAAGTTCCGCTGAAAATGCCTTCCTTCCTGGCCAGTTGCCTGGACATTTCCAATGCATGGTTGCCGTCGATAGGAATAATCTCGTCGATCAGTTTCATCGCAACGGCATCTTCGGTCAATTTGGGAATGAAATCCGGTGTCCAGCCCTGCATCAGGTGGGGACGGAAACTGGGATGGCTTTCTGCCGGCGAACCATCATCGTTTCGACTTTGCGCAATGCCGCTGCCGAGGAGTTGCGAATTATCCGGCTCACACACCACGATTTTGGTTTTCGGGCTTTTTTCCTTCAGCACTCGGCCGGTGCCTTTCAAGGTACCGCCCGTGCCATAACCGGTTACAAAATAATCGAGCTTGCGTGCCCGGAACACGTCCAGTATCTCCAGCGCGGTAGTCAGGGTGTGGGCTTCAGCGTTAGCTTCGTTTTCGAATTGGCGTACCAGGAGCCAGCCATGGGTTTCGGCGAGTTCCGCCGCTTTTGCCAACATACCGCTGCCCTTGAGTTCAGCCGGTGTCAACACGACTTTCGCACCCAGGTAACGAAGGATTTTGCGCCTTTCAACGCTGAAATTTTCCGCCATCGTCAGTACCAAAGGATAACCTTTGGCGGCGCAGACCATGGCAAGGCCGATCCCGGTATTACCACTGGTGGCCTCGACCACCGTCTGGCCGGGTTTCAGAGCACCGTCGCGCTCGGCTTGCTGGATCACGCTGAGCGCCATGCGATCCTTGACCGATGCCATTGGGTTGAATGACTCCACCTTGACGAACAGGTCTACGCCCGAGGGAGCTAATTTGTTGATCCTGACAACCGGCGTGTTGCCGATGGTTTCGAGTATGTTGTTGAAGTAAGTAGCCATCGCGGTCAAGTATATACCGAGCTCGGATTCGTGCCAGAATAGGGGCTTTGTACAGAACGGAACAGCAATGAAGCAGGGCAAGTACATTGATCCCCGGTTGCCTTTCATCGACCTGCATCGTCACCTGGATGGCAGTGTACGCCTGGAAACGGTGATCGAACTGGCCGGGGAGCAGGGAATAGAGTTGCCCGCCAGCGACGTGGAGTCCTTGCGTCCGCACGTCGTAGTGGAGGGGAGGGCGGTAAGCCTGATGGATTTCATCGGGCGTTTCCGGTACCTGACCGCTATTTTGCACGACCTCGATGCCTGTCGCCGGGTTGCCTACGAAAACGTCGAAGATGCGCAACGCGAAGGAATCGACTACATCGAACTGCGTTTCAGTCCCTGGTTCATGAGTGAAACTCACGGTCTCGATCCGGCCGCAGTGGTGGAGGCCGTTGCCGACGGCATCAAGGCGGCGGAGCGGGATACCGGTGTACGCGCACAGATGATCGGCATCATGAGCCGCACCTATGACACCGAAACCTGTCACCGGGAGCTGGACGCGCTGTTGGCGCATCGCGATCACCTTGTAGCCATTGACCTTGCGGGTGACGAATTGAAATTCCCGGCGAGGCTGTTCCATGAACATTTCAGGCGGGCCCGCGATGCGGGTCTGGAAGTTACCGTACACGCAGGCGAAGTAGACGGGCCGGAAAGCGTCTGGGATGCAGTCCGTGAACTGGGCGCCACCCGGATCGGCCACGGCATCCATTCCCTGGCGGATCCGGAGTTGGTCGATCACCTTGCTGAACATCGGATCGGGTTGGAAGTGGCAATCACGTCGAACATCCACACCGGCGCGGTTGATGAATATGCATCTCACCCGGTGAAGGACATGCTTGAACTGGGATTGCTGGCCAATCTGAATACCGATGATCCGGCCATCAGCGGCATCGATCTGCGGCATGAGTACGAGGTGGCGGCGCCCCTTGCTGGTTTGAGCCCGGAATTGACTCGACAGGCGCAGGCCAACGCGTTGGAAATGGCATTCCTCGCGGACGATGAAAAACGGAATTTGCTCGAAAGGAAGGCCTCGTTCTAGAAGCGCGCCGTGCGCGCGATCGTGGCCATCGGTCACTCAGATAAGAATTCATAATATACAAATAGATAGGAATTATACTTAATGAAAATAATGACAATGATCGTGGTGCTTCTCCTGTATGCGTCACCACATCTTTCAGCCAATTGGCTGGAAGAAATCTCCACTCTGAATGCTGAAATAAAGAGTCTAACCAGCAACGAAAAGAAACTTTCAGACGAACAGCGGCTACAGCGTTTCTATGAATTGAGCTATGACCTGACCATGCTCGAATATCCCGGTTTTGCCACCGGCCTGGGTGATCCGCGCGGACAGGACCGCCTGACCGACCTTTCCGGGAAAGGAGTGGCGCGCCGGCAGCAAGCGGAACGTGATTCATTGGACTTGATCAGTGGCATTGACCGGGCTGCGCTGCCCGAACGGGAACAGGTCAATTACGACCTGTTGCTGGATACGCTTGAACGCAATGTGCGGACCCAGCGTTTTCCAACCCACTACCTGCAAATGACCCAGATGAGCGGGCCGCAGCAGGACCTGGCCAGCCTGCTCGCCATGATGCCCAATGCCAGTGTTGAACAACTCGAAAATCAGATTGCGCGCATGCAGGCATTGCCGGCCTACATCGACCAGTCCATCGACTTGATGCGCGAAGGGATGAAAGCGGGCGTCACGCCGCCAAAAATCACGTTGCGGGATGTGCCGCAGCAGATTCGCAACCAGTTGGTTGACGATGCCAGTAAAAGCCCCCTGCTCAAGGGATTTGTTGAAATGCCCGTCACAGTCGATCCGCTGCAGGCCGATTCGCTGCGTAAGCGTGCGACTGCCGTTTACAGCCAGCAGGTCGTACCGGCCTATGAGCGCCTGCTGGAATTTGCCGAGAACGAATATCTGCCCGGCGCACGTGAGTCGATTGCAGCGCGTGACCTGCCGGACGGCAAAGCCTGGTACCGGCACAATGTTGCGCTGCGCACCACTACGGACCTGTCCCCGCAGCAAATCCACGAGATCGGACTCGGCGAGGTAAAACGCATTCGCGGCGAGATGGAGGTGATCATTGAATCGACCGGCTTCGAGGGCAGTTTCGAGGAGTTTCTGCATTTCCTGCGAACCGACCCGCAGTTCTACCACAGCTCGGCCGAAGACCTGATGCGCGAATATCGCGACATTTCCAAACGGGCCGATCCGGAACTGACCCGGCTGTTTGGCATTCTGCCCCGCACGCCTTACGGCGTGATTGAAGTGCCGGATTACGCGGCGAAATCGACCACGACTGCGTATTATCAGCGCGGCTCTTTGAAAGCCGGCCGGCCGGGCTATTATTTCGCGAATACCTATGCGCTGGAGACTAGGCCCCGTTGGGAAATGGAAGCCTTGAGCCTGCACGAAGCGGTGCCGGGCCACCACCTTCAAATCTCGATCCAGCAGGAACTGGAGGGGCTTCCGTGGTTCCGGAAAAATCCGTCATACACTGCGTTCGTGGAAGGCTGGGGGCTTTACTCGGAAAGCCTTGGCGAGGAGATGGGATTCTACAAGGACCCGTACTCCAAGTTTGGCCAGCTAACCTACGAGATGTGGCGGGCCATTCGCCTGGTGGTCGATACCGGAATGCATTACCTGGGCTGGTCACGTGAACAAGCCATCGATTTCTTCAAGGAAAATGCGGGTAAATCCGAGCATGACATCGTGGTTGAAATCGATCGCTATATTGTCTGGCCCGGACAGGCACTGGCTTACAAGATCGGCGAGCTAAAAATCAAGGAGCTGCGTGCCTATGCCGAAGAAGCCCTCGGTGACGAATTCGATATTCGTGCCTTCCACGATGAAGTGCTGGGCAGGGGGGCCGTGCCTCTCAGCGTGCTGGAAGCAAACATCAGATCCTGGGTAGAAGCTCAACTGTAAAAGCGCGCCTTGCACGATTGCGCCATTGAGTGCTGTTACGGGCTACCCACGTGGAAACGGGCATGGAAGCGCGTCCTGCTGAACATCCAGGCAATGACGATGAAGCAGCTGGCCATGGGCAGCGCGTAGCACCACTCGATGATGCTCTCCAAACGGTCGACCACTTCGGGGTCATCGAAAATGAGCCGCTTGAAGGCTGAAAAAACACCCAGTGTCCACTGCAGGCTGACCAGCGCAGTCAGCAACGCAATGGGCTTTGCCAGGCGGCCGGCAGTCATCTGGTGACGTTGCGGCCACAGCACCCAGACCAGCAGCAATTGCGCCAGCGCCGTGCCGCCGAAATAGAACACGACACCGTAGCGGCGCAGCCAGCGGTACCACTCGCCATCGGTCCCGAGCCAGGTAACGTAGAACACGAGGAAGAAAGCGCCCAGCATCCCGAGACCGGCGATGAACCAGGCACGTTGCGGGGTGCAGGCCTCTAGCGTTCGCAGCCATTCGCGAACAAACTCCCAGCTGAGCAGCAGTAATACCGCGCCCGGGAGCATCAGGGCACGGAACAGGTGAAGCCCCGGTCCGGAGCGGGCTGCGCGGCTGATCGAAACACAGCCGTCGGTGTATGGAAAGCAGACGAATTGAGGCAGCAAATCTGTCCCTGCGAAGATATTCAGCAGATAAGCCGCATGTGCAGCAATCAGTGGCAGCAGGCCTGCCAGGAATACAATGGTGACTGGTCCGGTCATCTGCGTGTTTCGGTTCCGACAAGGACTCAAAAAATATTGATACTATTTTTAAATGCTGGCAAGGCCCAGGACCAGTCCATTTAGTCTGACCCCTGTCCTACCACATCAGGCCCGCTTCCAGGGTCAGCGTGTCGAAATCCAGGTCTGCACTCTTGAGCTTCACGAACTCGCGGTTATAGGAACCGCGCAGAAACAGCGCACCGTTGACGTCCCAGCGCAGTCCCAGGCCGGCATTGTAGGAAAATTTGGTAGTGTCATAGGTGGACCAGGTGGTCGAGCAGATATAGCCCCACCACGGATCCCACCAGCAGCCGGTTACCGGGGGCTGGTTGATGATGTTCGAATCCAGCTTGGTCCAGCCGGCGCCTGCCTGGATATAGGGTGTCAGCGGCCCCTGCAGGAAGTGGTAGGTCACATTGAACTGGTGGGCGTACTTGGACATCGTGAAATTGATCGTTTGCGGCGGTATTTCGGTGTCTTCCGGAACGATAGTTGCCGCATAGTCCGGTTTGACCAGGGTGAATTTATAGGCCAGGTTCCATTTCTCGGTCCAGTTCCAGCCCACGGTGAAGCCCCAGCCCCATTCGCTGTCGATATCCAGGACGGATCCGTTTTCAAAATCCTTGTCGGTTCCCTGTTGGCTCTGAACCAGCAGAGAAGCTTCCCACTGGCCATAACGAAGGCCGTCATAGATTTTTTTCTGGTTGAAGCGCTGAGCGTGAACCGAAGTGCTGAGCATCATCAGGACCAACAGGATTGCCAGGCGTTTGATCGTCATGAATTTCCTACCGTTGAATGAGAGAGGGCCGCCCGGGTTGGGCTGCCCTCGTAGCCGGAAATGTATAGGAAAATGGCCGTGCATTCAACGTGGCGGTGATTTCGATGGATGGTCATACGGCGAATGGCGGCAGCCGCCTTCGCTGCAACCAGTTTTTTTCAGGCCAGTCGGAGTCTGGATGTGCAAAATGCATGGTGAATGCGTGGCGCGAAACCGGCGATTGATTCCTGGAACTGTAATGGGGCATATGGTCACTGAAAATCACCAGGCTGCCTGCCGGCACTTCGACGGCAATGGCTTCAGCCTCATCCGGCCAGGGTGTGTTGTCCAGGGAACGCAGTCTCCCATCACCCGTCTGATGGTCGACCTCGTAAATCTCCCGCAGCGGGGAACGATGCCCGCCGGGTTGAACCCACAGACAACCATTGTCCTTATGGGCATCCTCGATAGCCACCCAGAAGCCGACCACCGATGACGGCCGTGAAATCAGGTAAGAAGCATCCTGGTGCCAGCGCACCTCGCCGCCGATTCCGGGCTGTTTGAAAATGTACATGGTCTGCCAAAGCAGTGCTTGCTCATATTTAATGGCGCGCAAGCATTCCGCGATGGCGGGCAGGTGGCAGAAGGCATCGAACTCCGGCACCAGATCATGCAGGGCATGCCCTATTTTGTTGATGGCCAGTTCC
>CAMYKC010000112.1 GCA_947258865.1 uncultured Lysobacterales bacterium | reverse complement strand
GCGGTATGCTCGGCATCGGCACACTACGCACCTACGAAAAACAGAAGGGACTGACAAAATGACAACCACTATCGCTCTATGCCTACTCGATGTTCCTCACGCATGCGGTCAGCTTTACCTTATTCCACCAGGCCTGGCTATCGTGGTTTGGCCCGCCCACGTTTTTCGGCTTCAGTGGCGTCGCCTATATCGTGATGATTTTCGCAGTGGGCATCGGTGCGGCGGTGGGCTTGCGCCTGGCCTGGGGCGCGCTGGTCAGTCGGGCGACCGGTCGGACTTGATCAACACCTTGCAGATCACGTTTTCCTTGATTTCCAGGATGGTCATGATGTGGGGGCCGACTTTTAAGCTCGCATTTCCTGCCGGGATATCTCCCAGTTCCTCCAACAAGAGCCCATTGATCGTACTGGCCTCGTCTTCAGGCAGATCCCAGTCCATATTGCGGTTCAGGGTGCGGATCGTGACCGCGCCGTCCACCACGTAGTTACCGTCATCCAGGAGACGGATTTCGCGGGTCTTGGCGCGGCTTTCGGCCGTATACTCCCCGACAATTTCCTCCAGTATGTCATCCAGCGTGACCAGCCCCTGGATATCCCCGTATTCGTCCACCACCAGCCCCATTCGCCTCTCTCTGCGCTGGAATTCCAGTAGCTGCTGGGTCAGAGCGGTGCCTTCGGGAATAAAATAAGGCCGCCGGACCGAGCGCTTCAGGTCCTCAAAATTCAAACGGCCATGGGCCAGCTTGGCGATGACGGTCCGGATGTGCAGCAGCCCTTCAACCTGGTCGATGCTCTCGCGGAAGACCGGCATCCGGGTGTAAATTGTTTGGGTCAGCTGCTGCAGAATGTCTTCCCAGTCTTCGTCGAGATCGATACCGACGATGTCCTGGCGAGGGATCATGACGTCCTCAACGGTAGCTTGTTCGAGGTCCAGTATGTTCACCAGCATGCGTTGGTGATCATCCGGAATGCGTTTGCCCCCTTCCTTTACCAATGTCCGGAGTTCCTCGCGGTTCAAATGCTCCATCAAGTCGACGTTGGTTTTTACCCCGAAGGGCTTCAGTACCAGATTGGCCAGTCCATTCACCATCCAGACCAGCGGATTGAGGACTCTGAGAAGAGCGTAAAGTACGAAAGACGCGGGGAAAGCGACGCGTTCCGGATGCATGGCGGCGACGGTTTTGGGCGCCACTTCGGAGAATATCAATATGACCACCGTCAATATCAAAGAGGCAATCCAGACCCCGGCGCCGCCAAACAGGCGGATACCGATGATCGTCGCGATCGAGGCGGCCAGGATGTTCACCAGGTTATTGCCCAGCAGGATCAGGCCAATCAGGCGGTCGGGTTTCCGCAACAGTTTTTGCGCCAGTTTCGCGCCACGGTGGCCAGCATTCGCCAGGTGACGTAGCCGGTATTTGTTGATGGCCATCAAGCCGGTTTCCGAACTCGAGAAGAATCCGGAAAGCAGGATCAGGATCAGGAGAACGAAATACAGGCTGCTTAAAGGTACTTCTTCCATGAATCAGGATTGCCAACCGCGGCCAAGGATCATTTCCAGCACGAGCTTGCTGCCAAAATACGAAAGGACGAGCAATAGGATACCAGCCAGCGTCAGTCTTACGGCCAGGCTTCCCCGCCAGCCATAGCGCCAGCGCCCCCACAGCAACACGCCGAAAACCAGCCAGGCAAGGATCGAAAGCGTCGTCTTATGGACCAGGTGCTGCGCGAATATGTCATTTATGAACATCAGGCCGGACAGCAGGGATACCGTCAGGAGAGCGAAACCCGCCGCGATCAGCTTGAACAACAGGTTTTCAAGCACTTCCAGCGGCGGTAGGGTCCTGATCAGGGGATTGAGATGGTGCCGCCTGAGAAAATGATCGATGATGAACACGAAAAAAGCATAAACACCGGCAATACTGAGCAGGCCGAACGCCAGTACCGAACTCACGATATGCACCGCTGTGCCGGTCGATGCGTCCGTCAGGGGAATCACGTCATTGGGCAGGACCCATTCCAGCAACAACACGCCCCCGGCAATGGGCAGCGCCACCAGCCCGGCGGCATACAGGGTTTTGCGCGATAACGTTGACGTAATCAACAGCACCATGATCACCAGTGCGCACAATGACAGCAGGTGAGGCAGGCTCACATCAGGCGCGTCCCCGCCAAACCAGTGAAGGTATTGGGCGCCCGCATGCAACAAGGTTCCAGCGATCGCGAATGCAAACGACGCATTACGCCAGCCGTTCGAACGCTTCCTGATGGAATTGTAAAGCAGGACAGCAGCCACAAAATACAAGGCAGCGGCGAGGATCAGTAGAAAATCGTGGGCCATTTCGTACCGCTAATCGAATTGTTCTGGGGCTATAATACCTGAGTAATCCGATCTTTCGACAACTCTTCTTTTTCCGGAGCGATTCATGTTTGAGAATTTAACCGAGCGCCTGTCTCGAACGGTACAGCAATTACGCGGCAAGGGCCGCCTCACCGAGGACGGCATCAGAGAAACCCTGCGGGAAGTTCGTATCGCCCTGCTCGAAGCCGATGTTGCCTTGCCGGTAGTGCAGACATTCATCAGCGCGGTGCGTGAAAAGGCTCTGGGGCAGGAAATTCTCAAAAGCCTGACGCCCGGTCAGGCCATGGTGAAGCTGGTTCATGATGAACTGGTCAAGATCATGGGAGTGGAAAACGAAGCGCTCGATCTGAAGGCCCAGCCGCCTGTGGCTGTCCTGATGGCGGGCCTGCAGGGTTCCGGCAAGACGACGACCACGGCCAAGCTCGCACGCCGGTTGATCGAGCAGGAGAAAAAGCGCGTCATGGTCGTCAGTTGCGACATCTATCGGCCCGCCGCCATCGAGCAGCTCAAAACGCTGGCAGGGCAGGTTGGCGCTGTTTTTCAACCCTCGACTGTCAGCCAGAAGCCAGCCGACATAGCGCGCGAAGCCGTTGCGGAGGCCCGCCGCCAGATGTGTGATGTGTTGCTGGTGGACAGCGCCGGTCGCTTGCACGTCGACGAGGAAATGATGGCCGAGATTCGCGAGGTCCACGCAGCCATCAATCCCCATGAAACCCTGTTCGTGGTTGACGCGATGACCGGCCAGGATGCAGCGAATACCGCCTCGGCGTTCAATGACGCGCTGCCCTTGACGGGTATCGTGTTGACCAAGACCGATGGCGATGCCCGCGGCGGTGCAGCGTTGTCCGTGCGCCACATAACCGGGAAGCCGGTCAAGTTCCTGGGCTCGGGTGAGAAAACGGATGCCTTGCAGCCTTTTCATCCCGAGCGTGTTGCTTCGCGCATTCTCGGCATGGGCGACGTTCTGTCGCTGGTCGAGGAAGTGCATCGCAAGGTGGACCATCAGGAAGCCGAGAAGCTGGTTAAAAAGATTCGCCGGGGCCGCGGTTTCGACTTGGAAGATTTCAAGTCGCAGATGGAGCAGATGCAGAACATGGGCGGGCTCGGTAGCCTGGTGGATAAGCTACCCGGTATGTCGAATCTCCCCGACCAGGTCAAATCCCAGGTTGACGACCGGCAGACCCGCCAGATGATCGCCATCATCAATTCAATGACGCCGCACGAGCGCCGTTTTCCGGATGTGATCCGGGGTTCACGTAAAAAGCGCATTGCAATGGGCTCGGGCACCCAGATACAAGCGGTCAACCGATTGCTCAAACAGCACAGCCAGATGCAACGAATGATGAAGAAAATGGGCAAGGGCGGCATGGCCAAAATGATGCGCAAGGTAGGTAACCTTCAGGGCCAGTTACCGCCCGGTAAACTTCCAGGCGGCAAGATGCCCTTTTGAGGATTGAGCTGTGGTTGGCACTTCGAGAAGGGATTTCCTGGCGGCCGGCCTGGTCGGAGCAGGGACAATTTCACTGGGCCTGATCGCCTATGCGAGACACAAAATCCGCAGCCGTTCAGCGGAAATTCCCGAGCTCATGGGGATACTCGGCCCAGTCGAGGATCAGACCACCGGTTTGCCCCTGTTGCGGCTGCCCGAAGGTTTTCGATATAAAACGTTCTCCTGGGCAGGATCCCGTCTGCATGATGGATATACGGTTCCGGCGGCGACCGACGGCATGGGTGTCGTCCGCCAGGAAGGCAGCCGCGTCACCCTGGTGCGAAATCACGAATTGCAGGGATCTTCCGGCGCGATCGGCGATCCGGACATGGCTTACGACGTCACGCCCGGTGGTACGACAACACTGGTTTTCGACACGGAAAAAGAAGAACTGGTCGATTCCTGGGTCAGCCTGGGCGGCACACTCTATAACTGCGCCGGCGGCGTGACGCCCTGGGGCACCTGGCTCTCTTGCGAGGAAGGGCCGCTGTCTCCAGGACTGCTGAAATACGCGCCTTCCAGAAAACAGTTGTTCTGGAAAGTGGACAAGGCGCGCCGGGAACACGGATTCGTGTTTGAGGTTCCGGCCACAGGTGTCGCGAAACCCGAGCCGATTCTGGCCATGGGCCAGTTTTACCATGAAGCGGTGGCCATCGACCCGGCGACCGGTATTGCCTACATGACCGAGGACAATGGGCCGAAAGCCGGGTTCTATCGCTTTCTTCCCACTGAACCGGGCCGGCTACATGCAGGCGGCCGTTTGCAAATGATGAAAGTCCACCAGCACCCGAATATGACCGATTACCTGACCCTGGGGCAGGAATTGGACGTGGGATGGGTGGACATCCCCGACCCCACGCAGGGATTCGTGAATAAAGACCGTAACGGCGACGGCGTTGTCCGCCAGGGGCTGGCGGCTGGAGGATCTGCTTTCGTGGCCCTCGAGGGTTGCGCGTTCGCGGAGGGGCGTGTTTATTTTACTTCCAAGCTGGGCGGCCGTGCGATGGCGGGTTATGTCCTCGAATATGATCCCTCGCGTGAAAAGATCTGGATGGTCTTTGAATCACCCGGCCACGATCAATTTTCCGGCCCGGATAACCTGGTCGTCAGTCCACGGGGCAGCCTGGTCATCTGCGAAGACCGCCTGCATACTTACAGAGCAGCCCAAAATGTAGCCGGTCTGACCCGCAACGGTGAGTTCTTCCGCTTTTGCCAGATTAACCCGGAACTTGAAGGAATATATGGCGGTCACGACCTCGCCGAGACCGCGCTGAATAGTGAATGGGCCGGGGCCACCTTCTCCCGCGACGGCGAGTGGATGTTCCTCAACGTGTACGATCCGGGCTTCACGGTCGCCATCACCGGCCCATGGCGGCAGGGATATATCTGAGGACGCTGTTTTCTTTTGCTGAAAATAGGGGTAAAATGCGCGGTTTGCTGGGATTCAACTGGATTCGATTAACATGGTTAAGATCAGATTGTCACGTGGCGGCGCCAAGAAGAAGCCGTTCTATCACATTGTCGTGGCGGACAGCCGTAAAGCACGTGATGGCCGCAACATCGAGCGTCTCGGGTTTTTCAACCCGGTAGCCCGTGGCCAGGAAGAACGTCTTCGCCTGGACCTTGAGCGCGTGGAATACTGGCAGGGCGTGGGAGCCCAGATCAGTGATCGCGTCAAGACGCTGGTTTCCGAGGCACGCGCAGCAGCTTCCTGAACCGGTTTGGAACGGCGCCGTGAAGAGCCGCAGTGCCGGGAAACGGACAATCGTGCCGCTTGGCCGTATATCCGGAGTTCACGGTGTCAAGGGATGGGTCAAGATACATTCCCTGACCGAACCGCGGGAAGCCATTTTTGAATATCAACCCTGGTTGCTCGGCGAATCACTCGAAGAGGTTCGCATCAAGCAGGGGAAGAAACATGGCAACAAGTTGATTGCCCTGTTGGAAGAAACTGAAAATCGCGAACAGGCGGAGGGTCTGGTAAACCGGCCAATCGCCATTTATCACGATCAGTTGCCGGATCTGCCCGACGACGAGTATTACTGGGCGGATCTGACCGGTCTTTCCGTGCAACTCGAGGACGGTGAGAAGCTGGGTACAATCAAGAATATGCTGGCCACCGGCGCCAATGACGTAATGGTGGTGCAGGGCGACAGGGAACTGCTGATTCCCTTCGTACAAGGAAAATATGTGAAGAGTGTCGACCTGGACGACGGCCTGGTGATCGTCGACTGGGACCCGGATTTCTGAGTGATGAGGATACAGGTCATCACGCTGTTTCCGGATGAATTCCGGCCCCTCGTGAGCCTGGGCGTTACTGGCCGGGCGATCGCCTCAGGAACGGTGACGCTCGAGGTGCTGAATCCGCGGGATTTTGCCGGCGACCGGCACCGCACGGTGGACGACAGGCCCTATGGCGGTGGGCCCGGGATGGTCATGGCGGTCGAGCCGCTGCGCAGCACCATAAGGGCAGCTAAGAGGCGGGTTGTTAAATCGGGTGCAGCAAAGGCACGAGTCAGCCTGCTCAGCCCGCAGGGCCGGCCGCTGGATCAGCCCATGATCGGCACCCTGGCGCAGCGACAGGATCTGATCCTGGTGTGCGGGCGCTACGAAGGCATCGACGAACGGCTGATCGAGCTGGAAATCGACGAGGAGTGGTCTATTGGAGATTATGTCCTCAGCGGCGGTGAACTCGCCGCGGCGGTGGTTGTAGACGCCGTCACGCGCCTGCTGCCGGGTGTGCTCGGAGATGAGCAATCGGCAGAGCAGGATTCGTTCACGGATGGATTGCTGGATTGCCAGCACTACACCCGGCCAGAAGAAGTGGAAGGCCTGTCTGTGCCGCCGGTGTTATTATCCGGTGACCACGGGGCCATTGAACGGTGGAGAAAGAAGCAGTCCCTGGGGCGGACCTGGCTGAGAAGGCCAGAGTTGCTGGAAGGGCTGGAATTGGATACGGAATCAAAAGCGCTGCTGGCTGAATTCAAGGCCGAACACGAAAACCCGGCGGCCTGAAACTGGATTAAAGAAAGGATTGGGAAAATGACGAACATCATCGACGAAATCAACGCTGAACAGTTGAACAAGGATATCCCCGAGTTTTCTCCGGGTGACACCATTGTGGTCAACGTCAAGGTGAAGGAAGGCAACCGCGAACGTCTGCAGGCCTTTGAAGGCGTCTGCATCGCCATTCGCAACCGCGGCCTGAATTCCGCCTTTACGGTGCGTAAAATTTCACATGGGACCGGCGTCGAGCGTGTTTTCCAGACGCACAGCCCGCTGATCGATTCCATCAAGGTCAGGCGCCGCGGTGACGTGCGACGGGCCAAGTTGTACTATTTACGCGGCCGCGAAGGTAAATCAGCGAGAATCAAGGAAAAGCTGGGTTAAATCACAGCGCCAGCATTTCGACTTGACGCGAAAAAGGCCCGCCAACAGGCGGGCTTTTTTTATTTCTGTTGGAGCGGCCCTTGACCGTGACCGCACACTTTTAACTCCCCTGCGGATAAGTGTCTTGATTCCCGCAGCATCACCCTTATCTATGTTTGCATCGAACCAAGCAGGCAGCCAGCGACATGAGCGAAGCCCCGACCAAGAATAAACATGATGTAGAAACCCACGCCTTCCAGGCGGAAACCCGCCAGGTTCTGCATTTGATGATTCACTCCCTTTACTCCAACAAGGAGATTTTTCTGAGGGAACTGATTTCCAACGCCTCTGATGCGCTTGATCGCCTCCGCTTTACCGCGATTAGCGACGACTCGGCTTACGAGGGCGACAGCGAACTGCGCATCGAACTCGAAGCCGACGAAGAGGCCGGGACGCTGACCGTGCGTGACAACGGCATCGGTATGAACCGGGACGA
>CAMYKC010000111.1 GCA_947258865.1 uncultured Lysobacterales bacterium | reverse complement strand
CATGGCCCGCAAGGAATCCAGCCGGCCCTCGCGGGTGTGCAGGTCCCGCTGCACCGAGCGGTATCGCTCTTCATCGGCTTGCAGGCCTTCACGCAATGTCGCCAGCGTCTCACGCAAATCAGCGAGTTTGGCCTGTTCCTTACTTTCCTGGCTTGCGAGCTTTTTCGATTCCTTGTCCAGTTCTTTCAACTGCTCCTGCAAGCCGCCGGTATTGATGGTCCCGGCTTCGCGATCCAGCGCCTCGATCCGGCGCGAAGATTGCAGGAGGCGTTGATCGAGCACCTCGATCTCCGCGCGGGCACGGTCGGCCTCGCGATTGCTTTCTGTACTCTTCAGGTGATGCTGTTCAAACTGCTTTTGCCAGTCGGCCACGGCAGTTTCGGCTTCAGTCATGCTCTGCAGAACCTGGTCTTCTTTGGTTACTGCCACCGCCAGTGAGGGCTCGACCTCCGCCAGAGCCAGCGTCAGGCTCTCCACCTGGGCCTTGTCGAGCACCATGTGTTTTTCCATGTCTTTCAGAGTGGTTTCAGTTTCCTCGAATTCCGACTTCTGCCGCGCCTGCATCTCGCGGGCGTGTTGGATGGTCTGTTCCAGGCGCGCGATTTGACTGCCGACAGCATACAATTCGCCCTGGACTTCGTTAAACGCTTCTCCTGCCTGCCCCTGTACCTGGTGCAATTCTTCGAGTGCGGCCTCGGAGCCGCGTTGCCTGGCGATACTTTCCTGCAGGGCTGTTTCCCGCTTAGCCAGGTCCTGTTGTCCGGCCTGTGCGGTCACCATCAGCTCTTTCCAGCGCAGGGTCATCAGCCTGGATTCGAGTTCCCGTTTCTCCTGCTTGAGCTTGCGGTAGCGATTGGCAGCACTGGCCTGGCGCTTCAGTCGATTCAGGTGCTTGCCGACTTCTTCGCGCAAATCCGATAATCGCGACAGGTTATCCCGCGTGTGCTGGATTCTGCGCTCGGTTTCACGACGCCGCTCCTTGTACCTGGAAATTCCCGCCGCTTCCTCGAGATGCGCCCGGATTTCTTCGGGTTTGGATTCCACGACTTCTGAAATCATGCCTTGTTCGATTATCGAATAGCTGCGGGATCCCAGGCCTGTTCCGAGAAACAGGTCGCGCACGTCCTTGCGCCGGCAACGGGTGCCGTTGAGGTAATACAGGGAGACACCATCCCTGGACACCTGCCGCTTGACCGAGATTTCGTTATAGCCGGCAAATTGCCCGCCAACGCGGCCTTCGGAATTGTCGAAAATCAATTCGACCGTGGCGGTTCCCACCGGTTTGCGCGTGGAAGATCCTGAAAAAATGACGTCGGCCATGGATTCGCCGCGCAGGACCTTGGCCGAGCCCTCGCCCATCACCCAGCGCACCGCATCGATAATGTTGGACTTGCCGCAGCCGTTGGGCCCGACGATTCCTGTCAGGTTGGATGGCGCCACGAACGTGGTCGGGTCGACAAAGGATTTGAATCCGGCCAGCTTTATCGCGGACAGTCTCATCCGATGCCCCCCCTGATCGCACATCTCTGGGCTGTCGCGCACAGCGACATTGAAGTATTGTTCATGAAATAGCTAAACTGCCTGGCTTTGTTAATCTAATAATTCGCTCGACGATTTTTCCGGAGTTGCCATGAGCACCTTACCCAGTAAAGAACTTGAAGTGTTTCCCAATCCCAAGCCGTCGCGGGATTATACCATTCGAATCGAGTCTCCTGAATTCACCTGCCTGTGCCCGAAAACCGGCCAGCCGGACTTCGCCACGCTCAGACTGAAGTATATTCCCGACGCGTTGTGTGTTGAACTGAAATCGTGGAAATTGTACCTATGGAGTTTCCGCGACGAGGGCGCATTCCACGAAGACGTTACCAATCGAATCCTGGATGACCTGGTAGCGGCGCTCGACCCGCGCTTCATCAAGCTGACCGCGGAATTCTATGTCCGCGGCGGTGTGTATACCACCGTCGTCGCCAAGCACTCCAAAGCCTGATTGAGCCACTGGCGGCCTGGCTGGGTAAGTCGAGCGAAGCGAGACTCCCTGAAGTCAGCGATCCAGTTCATCCGGCGACCAGGCGTCGATGGCGATGGCATGGATATCCAATCGCATCATCTCACCCCGTGCCTTGTATACCATGCGGTGCCGTTCAATCAGGGATTTGTCGAAAAAAGCCTCCGCGATGATCAATA
Organism: uncultured Lysobacterales bacterium; assembly: GCA_947258865.1. Taxonomy (GTDB): domain Bacteria; phylum Pseudomonadota; class Gammaproteobacteria; order Xanthomonadales; family SZUA-36; genus CAMYKC01. The sequence goes on along the minus strand of CAMYKC010000111.1, from coordinate 10,560 downwards.
CCCTGAAATGCCCGCGGCCGTCCTTCGCGCCTTCGTGGCCCTGATGCAGATACCCCTCGTCTTCTACACCGAGCGTTTCGGGGTCAAAGGTTTCCTTTAACCGCTTCTTGATTTCCGCCAGGCGCTCTTTTGGATTCATAAGGGCATCACCCTGTTGAATGGCGTCACTTCAACCGAATCGTACACGCCGGCCCCAACATAGGGATCAGCATCGGCCCAGACGCGGGCATCGTCGAGGGAGTCGAAGCGGGCCACCACCAGCGAACCCAGGAATCCCGCCGGCCCGGGGTCCGCGGCGTCGATGGCTGGTCTCGGCCCTGCCAGCAGCAACCGCCCCTCTTTGAGCAAGGCCTGCAGCCGCTCAACGTGCGCCGGGCGCGCATCCATGCGGGCCTGAAGGCTGTTTTCACGGTCTCGTGAGTAAATGACATACCACATTCGCCAAGCATACGATCAGCATGGCCCTGCGTAAAGACTGGCGGGGCGGTTTTCCGGAAGCGCCGCGTGCATTAGAATGTCGCGCTTGGATTGGGCATTATGAAAAAGCAATGACTGAACGTATAGAGGTGCGGGCCAATGGGCCCAAATCCAGGCTAATCGACAATATCGTCGCCGAGCTGGTGCGGGGCGGTTTGATCGCCTACCCAACGGATTCAGGCTACGCACTGGGTTGGCGTGCCAACAACCGCCGGGCCGCAGATCGCGTGGTCCGTCTGCGTCAACTCGAAGGCGAGCACCATTTCACCTATTGCTGCCGTACGATTTCCGATGTAAGCCGCTACGCGAAAGTCAGCAACTGGGCACACCGGCTGATCCGCCAGCTGGCGCCTGGCCCCTACACTTTTATTTTGCCGGCGACCACCAAGGTTCCACGGAATCACCGCCAGAAACGGCCGTCCACGATTGGCATCCGGATCCCCGACCACGAGATCGTGCAGTCGATCCTGGATACGATCGACGAGCCGATTCTGAGTTCATCGCTGATCATCCCCGGTATGGAGGAGGAGATTTTCGACACCGAAGATCTGTTCGACGCGGTTCACCGGGACGTGGACCTTTTCGTTGACGCCGGATACTGTCCACTGGAACCCACGACCCTGCTCGACCTGACCGAAGACACGCCAAAGGTGCTGCGCGTTGGACAGGGCGTGATAGACTTCTAAGCAACAGCAAACCCGGACTCAGACTTCGAATTGGAACCCGTCATCGACCAACCCGGCTCGGGTGAAAGCCATAGCGTGCAGCAGGAGGAAATGCCCTTTGCCATCGTGCAGGGCCAGCCCTACACGCAGGTACCGAAGGACCTGTACATACCACCGGATGCGCTGGAAGTATTTCTCGAGGCCTTCGAGGGCCCGCTGGACTTGTTGCTGTACCTGATACGCCGCCAGAACCTCGACATCCTGGATATCCCCATTGCTGAAATTACCAAGCAGTACATGGGCTATATCGAGATGCTCAAGGAATTGCAGTTCGAACTGGCAGCGGAATACCTGGTGATGGCCGCCATCCTCGCCGAAATCAAGTCGAGGCTGCTGCTGCCGCGGCCCCAGGGTGACGACGAAGACGAGGACGATCCGCGCGCTGAACTGGTCCGCCGTCTGCAGGAGTACGAACGGTTCAAACAGGCAGCCGAAGACCTGGATGACCTGCCACGCGAGGGCCGCGACTTCGTTGTGGCCGAAGCGTTCATGGCGGACCGGAAGATCGTTCAAATCCCACCCGAGGTCGATCTGCAGGACATGCTGAGCGCCCTGCGTGACGTGCTGGGCCGTGCTGAGCTGTTTGGCCATCACCGTGTGCAGATGGAGCCGTTGTCGGTCCGTGAGCGGATGACCGCGATCATCGACCGCCTGCGCAGGAATCCCTACCTGGAGTTCCAGCACTTTTTCACACCGCAGGAGGGGCGCATGGGTGTTGTTGTGACCTTTCTCGCCCTGATGGAACTGACACGGGAGCGGGTGGTCGACATCATCCAGAACGAACCCATGGGGCAGATTTATGTGAAATCACCAGAATCGACTCCCCAAGTGGTTGAATAATTGAGGACACTCCATGGCAAGGATTGGTGACACGGCGCGAACCTCGCTAAAAAGTATCCTGGAGGCCATTCTAATGGCTGCCGGAGAACCACTGAACACGGCAGCCCTCGCATCGGTGTTCAGCGAGGAAGAACGCCCTTCCACCAGTGAGATAAGCGAGGCTCTGAAGGAACTCGACGAGGATTATTCCGAGCGGGCGCTGGAACTCAAGGAAGTCTCAAGCGGCTTCAGAATCCAAATCAGGGAGGATGCCATTCCATGGGTCTCGCGCTTGTGGGAAGAGCGCCCCCAGCGTTATTCCCGGGCGTTGCTGGAAACGCTTGCGTTGATTGCTTACCGCCAACCGATTACGCGCGGCGATATCGAGGAAGTCCGCGGCGTGTCGGTGCGTTCCACCATCGTTCGGACTCTGCAGGAACGTGAATGGATACGCGTTGTAGGGCACCGCGATGTACCCGGAAAGCCCGCCCTATTCGGCACGACAAAGGCTTTTCTGGACTACTTCAACCTCAGCAGCCTTGACGATCTGCCTTCATTGGCGGAGATCAAGGACATGGGCAGCATAGAGCCTGAACTGGACTTCGAGCAGGCCCAATCCGGAAAAGACGAAAGCGAAGATGCTGCAGAACCGCGGCCGGATGAGACACTTGCTGAAGGCGGACGATAAGCGTGAGACGCAGCGCTCCTGAACCTCCCCCCCAACGGCTGCAAAAAGTCATGGCTGCGGCCGGGCTAAGGCGAAGTCACCACGCGCTCAGACCCCGAAGGCCGTGCGACCGTATTCGACCGCCTGCCAAAGCCGCGAAACGCACGATGGGTCGCCATCGGCCGCCTGGATATCAATACGACAGGGCTGCTGTTGCTCACGACGGACGGCGAACTCGCTCATACCATGATGCACCCGTCCAGTAACGTGGATCGCGAATATGCCTGCCGCATTCGGGGCCAGGCCAGCGACGAGCAACTGGACACCTTGAAAAACGGCGTGGAGCTCGACGACGGGCGAGCGAGTTTCAGCGATATCCAGAAAGCCGGCGGCAGTGGCGAAAACCACTGGTATCACGTCACCATCATGGAGGGGCGCAACCGGGAAGTGCGCCGCTTATGGGAATCGCAGGGTCTGGTTGTCAGCAGGCTGAAAAGGGTCCGATACGGCGCGGCCTTCCTGCCCAAGCGCCTGCGGGTCGGGCAGTGGTCTGAAATCGCACCGAAGGATCATGAAATCCTGCGCGAAGACGTTGCTCTCCCGGCAACTGATTGCAGTCTTTCACTACAATTCCTAAAGGGGGCCAGCGTGCGGTCCGCCAGGAAGAAGAAGACAAGAAAGAAATGGAAATCCGGCGGCCACCGCCGTTCCGGGAAACCGGGGGGCCGGTGAATCTCGACTACCTGCAGGATCGTTGCCGACAGTTTCTTGCCGGGACTTTTCCGGCTGACGCTGCGCACGACATCAGTCATGTAAAGCGTGTTGTAAAGAATACAATACAACTTACTGATATTGAACAATGTAATTCTTATATTACGATTCCATCAGCCTGGTTGCACGATTGCGTCACCGTGCCCAAGGACAGTCCGCAGAGAGCACAGGGTTCGCTGCTGGCAGCAGAAGCCGCGACGGCTTTCCTGGCGGGAATCGACTATCCGCCCGAGCTCCTTCCCGAAGTCTTTCATGCCATCGAGGCACACAGTTTCAGCGCGGATATTCCCGCCACCAGCCTCGAAGCACAGGTCGTTCAGGACGCCGACCGCCTGGACTCACTTGGCGCGATCGGAATTGCGCGCTGCCTGCTGGTCGGCGGCAGGCTCAACCGCCCGCTGTGCGACCATGCGGATCCGTTTTGCGATGACCGCGAGCCCGACGATTCGCTCTACACGGTCGATCATTTCTACACCAAGCTGCTGAAGCTGCCCGACACCATGCAAACGGAAGCCGGCCGCGCCGAAGCGCACCGCCGGGCCGGACTGATGCGCGAATACCTCGACCAGCTCCGGGCGGAAATCCTCTGACTGGACACCGCAGGCGGGAGCAGGGAAGAGCAGGCAATGAAGCCAGGGCGGTTTCGCCGAGGGCGAAGAAGCGCTGGCGGAATGCCGTAGCTCGTGAGATTCCTTTATAGCGGTCGCAGGAGGTATTGGGTGTATGTGTTCTGGACACGCTCAAGACATCCATGTGCGCTAATCATCTGTTCCCGACAGATGATTGTCCTGAACACCTACACCCAATACCTCAAACAAAAGGCCATTCAAATTGCGGGCATGGCCCGCTCCTACAAGACAATTTTCAGCGCATCGACAAAGTAGTCCATATTGCCCTCGTTGAACGACGCCACGTTCACGCGGGCGGAATCGACCGTGTAAATCGAGAACTCCTCACGCAGGCGCCGCACCTGTTCAACCGACAATCCCAGGAAAGAAAACATCCCGGACTGCCGCTGCAGGAAAGAGAAATCTTTCTCGATGCCGGCTGCGGCGATTTTATCGGCCAGGGTCTTACGCAACTCGTTGATGCGGTTGCGCATGCCGGCCACTTCGCTAACCCACAGCCCGGTCAGCTCGTCGGAATGCAGGATGATATCGATGATTCCGGTGCCATGGGTGGGAGGCATGGAATAATTTTTGCGGGTCAGTGAATTGATCACGGTGACGACGTCCGATGCTTTTTGTGAGCTCTCGCAAACCACCGAGATGGCACCGACGCGCTCTCGGTAAACCGCGAAATTTTTGGAACAGGAGCTGGCTATCAGCACCTCGGGGCACTTCTCCGCAAAAAGACGGACGGACAGGGCGTCTTCGTCGATGCCTCGTTCAAAGCCCATGTAGGCCATGTCCACCATGGGAAGGAAACCCCGCTGGGCCGTCAGGTCGGTGACCGCTTCCCACTGTTCGGGATCGGGACTGACTCCGCAGGGATTGTGGCAGCAGGCATGGAACAGGACGACGTCGCCCGGCCCTTTGTCCTGCAGGCCGCTCATCATGTCATCGAAACGCAGAGCGCTGGTTTCCCTGTCGAAATAAGGGTAGTGGTTCAACTCCAGCCCGGCAGCGGGAAATAACGCATAATGATTGGCCCAGGTCGGGTCGCTGGCCCAGACCCTTGCGTCCGGCATGGCTTCCTTGATCAGGTCTGCCCCCACGCGCAGGGCGCCCGTGCCGCCCGGTGTCTGAATCGTCCGCACGCGATCTGCTTTAAGCACTGCGCTGTCCTTGCCGAACATCAGCTCGGTCATCGCACTGTTGAAACCCTTGACTCCTGGCGGGCCCAGGTAGGTTTTCGAGGTCTCTGTGCTGTCCAGGATCTGTTCCGCCTTTTTTACGCATTTCAGGACCGGCGTATTACCGCTTTCATCCTTGTACACACCGATGCCGAGGTCGATTTTCCTGGGATTCGGATCAGCGGCGTGAGCGGCTATGATCCCGAGAATAGGATCAGGGGGTACAGCCTGAAGACGGTCAAACATGAGTGCAATTTCCTGGGCGATTTCGAATAGCGGATTGTCGCCTTCACGCTTGGCCGTGGCAAGGATCAATGTCAAAAAGTTGAAAAAAAAGCCCCGCAAGCGGGGCTGTCCATTTCTTGATTCTTGCTCGTTGTTATCGTTATAAAAACTGGTGCCCAGGAGAGGACTTGAACCTCCACGAGCTAATTGCTCACTGGCACCTGAAGCCAGCGCGTCTACCAATTCCGCCACCTGGGCCTTGAAAAGACGAAGGGTTATTGGGGGGGCCTTCATCCGGGTTCTCAGGAATATAGGGGGGAACCTGTGAACCGGTGCGTACTGTAGTGATTAAAGGCGCTCAAGTCAATACAAATACGGGCGCTCGATGGCGGTACAATGGGCGGATGAATGAACGAGACAGAATCAAGGGAACTGCCCCTGATCGGCAACAAATTCTGAGCCTTCTGGAAGACCATGGCCGGCCGCTGCTGCGTCGCGAATTGGTCAAACGCCTGGACGTTGTCGGGGATAACAGCCGAGAGATACTTCGCCGCCGGCTGCAGGCCATGGTGCGTGACGGTCAACTGGTCAAGAACCGCAAGAATGCCTATGGCCTGCCAGCCAAAATGGATCTCGTGGCCGGGCGCATCAGTGCGCACAAGGACGGCTATGGATTCGTTATAACGGACGAAGGCGACTCCGACTTGTATCTTTCCCCGCGGCAGATGCGCAGCGTGCTGCACGGGGATCGCGTACTCGCCTCCGTGATCGGCGTGGACCCGCGCGGCCGGCGCGAAGGCGCGGTGCGTGAGGTTCTCGAACGTGCCCATGAAAAGGTCGTCGGCCGGTTCGTAGAGGAAAGCGGGATAGCCCTGGTCGTACCGGATGACCCGCGCATCAACCAGGATATCCTCGTACCCCTGGAGGACACGGCAGGAGCTCGCCCCGGCCAGGTCGTGGTCACTGAAATCGTGCAACAGCCGGGCCGCCGCCAGCCGCCGGTTGGACGCATTATCGAGATCCTGGGGAAAAGTGGCGCCCCCGGGCTGGCCACGGAAATCGCAATCCGGAATTTCGATCTTCCCTACGAGTGGCCGGAAGGGGTCGAACAGGCAGCGTCTGCATTCGGTGACGTGGTAACCGAGAGCATGACGGCCGGCCGGCGTGATCTTCGGGATTTACCTCTGGTGACGATAGACGGCGCCGATGCCCGTGACTTCGATGACGCGGTCTGCGCGCAGCGGCGCAAGAACGGCTGGCGCCTGGTCGTGGCGATTGCCGACGTGTCTGCCTACGTCAAACCAGGCAGTCCACTGGACCAGGAGGCTGAAAAACGCGCCACTTCCGTCTATTTTCCGGGCCGGGTTATCCCGATGTTGCCCGAAGCGCTGTCCAACGGCTTGTGCTCACTCAAACCAGACGAAGACCGCCTCTGCCTGGTCTGCGACATGTCGATCAATGAAGCGGGCAAAGTGACACGAGCACGGTTCGATGCGGCCGTGATGCGTTCCCAGGCGCGCCTGACCTATCAGCAGGTCTGGGACTGGATCGTCAGCGGTGAGACGGAAATCCGCCCCGGTGCCGGCGCCGTCTCGGCCTCGCTGAAAGATCTCTATGGCTTGTACCGCGCACTGCGCCGGGCGCGCACCCAACGCGGCGCCATCGACTTCGAGAGCACCGAAGTCCAGTTCCAGTTCGACGAACGGGGCGCGGTGGCGGATATCCTGCCGTATGAGCGTAACGACGCCCATATGCTGATCGAGGAATGCATGGTCACGGCAAATGTCGAGGCAGCCAGTTTCTTGTTACGTCAGCGCCTGCCGGCGCCGTTTCGTGCGCACGAGCCCCCGCCGGCCGCCAAGCTCGAAGCGCTGGAACAGTTCCTGCGGGGTCTCGGCATCCGCGTACCGTGGCGCGGCCGGCCGGAGCCGCGCGATTTCGAGTTACTGGTGCAGGAAGTCAAGGGCAGGGAAGATCAACCGCTGATCATGGCGGTGCTTCTGCGCGCCCAGAGCCTGGCGAGTTACCAGGCGAACAATACCGGGCATTTTGGCCTGGCCCTGGAAGCCTACGCGCATTTCACTTCTCCGATCCGGCGTTATCCCGATTTGCTGGTGCACCGGGCCATTCATCATTTCCTGAGCCGGCGCAGCGCAAAAGGTTACGACATGAGCCGGGACCGGATGGAAAAGCTTAGCGAGCAGTGTTCGCACCGTTCGAGGCGGGCCGAAGAAGCCGAGCGGGACGTGCTCGGCCGGCTGAAGGCAATCTTCATGGAACAGCACATCGGCGATAAATTTCAGGGACTGGTGACGGGTGTCACCTCGTTTGGTCTGTTCGTTGAGTTGCAGAATAATCACGTCAACGGGCTGGTGCATATCACCTCGCTGCCGAACGATTATTATCATTTCGATCCGGTAGTGCATCGGCTGACCGGCGATCGCACGGGCAAGGTATTTCAACTGGCCCAGAAAGTGACGGTGAAAGTCATGGCCGTGAACGTGGACGACCGCAAAATCGATTTTGAACTGGCGTGATGGGCAAAGCCGGCCAGAAAAGTCTGCTGCTTGGCATCCACTCGGTGGACTCCGCCCTGTCAAGATCAGCGAAACAAATCGGCAGCATTACGATCGCCGAGGAATGCCGGAATCCGCGGGTGCGGGCACTGGAGGACCGAGCCCGTGAACTGGGCATCCGGGTCCTGACCGAATCACGCGCGGTCATGGATCGCAGGAGCGAAGGACAGCGTCACCAGGACGTCATCGCCGATTTTAACGCTGAGAATATCTACGCGGAGAAAGACCTGGACTCTCTGCTCGAATCCATCAGCGGTACGGCCCTGATCCTGGTGCTGGATGGCGTGCAGGATCCGCACAACCTGGGCGCCTGCCTGCGTACCGCCGATGCGGCCGGAGCCGGTTTGGTCATCATGACCAAAGACCGCTCGGTTGGTTTGACCCCGGTGACTCGCCGGTCGGCGTCAGGCGCCGCGGAAATACTGCCTATCCTGTTCGCGACCAACCTGGCCCGGGTACTGCGCCGCCTGAAAGAAAAGGGCGTGTGGCTGGCCGGCGCCACCGATCGCGCCGAACAAAGCCTGTATGAACTGGATCTGACCGGTCCGCTTGCCCTGGTAGTGGGAAGCGAGGGTAAGGGCATGAGACGTTTGACGACGGAGCTATGCGATTATCATATCCGGATTCCGATGCTGGGAACCGTGAACAGCCTGAATGTCTCGGTAGCCACTGCGGTGTGTCTTTTCGAGATTGTCAGGCAGCGGGGTAACTCATGAAAATTCACACACGATGTGAGCTGGCCTTACCGGCCTGGCTGGAGCGTTACCTGGCCGACTGGCAGGAGCCCCTGGAAAGCGCGGAACAGAGAATGCGGCTTGCCATAGCACTCTCTGCTGAAAATGTGCGGCAGCAGACGGGTGGCCCCTTTGGCGCCATTGTGGTCGATGAGAACGGCGGCGGCCTGATGGGCGCCGGCGTCAATCTCGTCACCTCGTCGGAACTGTCAATGGCGCATGCAGAAATGGTCGCCGTGAGCATGGCCCAGAGCGCCACCGGGAACTGGAACCTGGGCGCCAACTCGCCGGCACAATTGGTGACCTCCTGTGAGCCTTGCGCCATGTGCTTCGGCGCGGTGCCCTGGTCGGGCGTAAACAGCGTCGTCTGGGGCGCACGCAAGGAAGATGCGGAAGCCGCCGGATTCGACGAGGGGGACAAACCTCCCGCCTGGGCGGAAACGCTGGAAAAACGGGGCATCGGGACCCGGAGCGACGTGTTGCGCGAGGAAGCTGCAGCCGTGCTGGCTCAATACGCACACGGAAACGGCCACATTTATCACCCCGGGAACAGTTGATTCGATCAGGAAGCGGTCATGGCTTTGAAAATTGCACTCGCCCAAATGGCCCCGGTTTGGTTGAACCGGGAAGCAACACTCGAGAAAGTCATGGCGGAAGTCGCCAGGGCCGCGGAGCAAGGCGCAAATTTGGTGGTATTTGGCGAAGCCCTGCTGCCGGGTTACCCGTTCTGGCCGGAACTGACCGATGGCGCCCGGTTCGAAAGCGACCTGCAAAAGGACCTTTATGCCCACTATGCGCGCAATGCGGTGGACATCGACGGCGGTCACCTCGACTCCTTGTGCGCCTTGGCCGCCCAACGGGGCATCGCGATGTATCTCGGCACCATCGAGAAAAGCGCTGACCGGGGTGGCTTCAGCCTTTATGCAACGCTTGTGTTCATCGCACCAGATGGCAGCATCGGATCTGCTCACCGCAAGCTCATGCCGACCTATGAAGAGCGCCTGGTCTGGTCACCGGGCGACGGCAACGGCCTGCGAGTTCATGAGCTGGGTGAATTCAGGGTAGGGGGGCTCAATTGCTGGGAGAACTGGATGCCTTTGCCGCGGGCGGCTCTGTACGGCCAGGGTGAAAACCTGCACGTGGCCGTCTGGCCGGGTAACCTGAGAAACACCCGGGAAATCACCCGGTTTATCGCCCGCGAATCCCGTTCCTACGTCGTCTCTGTGAGCGGAATGATGCACCGCGACTGGATTCCCGATGATGTTCCGCATGCAGAACAAATTCGTGCCGCGGCCGATGGGTGGATGGCAGATGGCGGTTCCTGCGTCGCCGGGCCGGATGGTGACTGGATACTGGAACCGCAGGTAGGGGAAGAAGGGCTTTGGTTTGCGGATTTATCGCTGGCCGCCATCGCCCGCGAGCGCCAGAATTTCGACCCGGCGGGCCACTACTCGCGCCCCGACGTCACACGTCTGAAAGTCAACCGCAAGCGTCAGAAGACCGTCACATTCGACGACTGACCGTTCTCTTCGCCATGCCCGTAATTTGAATGCCTGTATGTTGGGGGTGTTGGGTGTATGTGTGCAGGACAATCATCTGTCGGGAACAGATGATTAGCGCACAGGGATGTCTCGAGCGTGTCCAGCAACCAGGTATCCGGGACCTCATGGAGACGAAGCGAGAGTCCTTTATTGTAATCAGGCGACTTCCTCGCCCGGGTGATGGCTTGTCACTTCCTTCACCGCGCCCAGGCGCTCGAGTGCGCTCAGGA
>CAMYKC010000110.1:1768-9589 GCA_947258865.1 uncultured Lysobacterales bacterium | reverse complement strand
CGCCAGACATCGATACGAAATCGCTCCATGATCCAGGCGTTGTAGGGGTCCCCGGCCTTGAACCGGGGCAGGTTCTCCAGGATAGCCGGCTTGACGATATCCTGTGAAAACCGGACCTCTCCCATGACAGCCTGCACGCCTGTATCAAGCGACAGCGTCAGTATCGCCTCGTTTCTGTCCAGGTCCACTTCCATGGCATGCCGGGTGAACTCAGCCAGCAGGTAGCCATCGTCTGAAGCAATATCCAGCGCCCGCTGCTTCTGCTCATCCCACTCAGGCTGGACCAGCGTCTCGCCCGTGACGAGCGGCCATTCCGCCTTCCAGGCCTGTAGTTCGGCCAGATCGGCCCCGGGCCCTTCGATCTCGATGGAATATTCGGCGACGCGCACGGGCGGCCCCGGGTTGATCTGCAGTTCCAACCGCCAGGAGCGTTCCGCCTGTTTCACCAACTGGCTGCTGATCGACGGATGGTAGTAACCGAAAGGCCGCAGCGCCCTGCGGGCATTTTGTTCTGCCTCCTGCCGGATTTCCTCACGCCGCCTTGCAGACAGCCGCGTCGTGCCGGTGATCCGAAATGGCCGGACCCGGTTTTGAACGTTACTGAGAGCCGGCTCGCCGATGCCCTCGATAACGATATCCAGCTGATCAGCCGCCAGGTATTCCGCCGGAATCATCAAACAAATCAACAGGATCAGAATGGTTATCGCAAGGGGTTTGTGCACTCGATAAATCTTCAAGGAGGCCGAAAACAGATTGTCGCACGCGTTGAACTTGGGCCGCTATGATATTCTGCGATTTTTATGAGAGGCTGTGAAACCCGGTGATAGAAAGTGAGTGACATTCTGGTCTCCGGACTGACGATCATCCGCAATGGGGTGCGCCTGAACTATCCCTTCATCGAGGCGATTCGCTCGGCTCTTGACATATGCGATGAATACATCGTGGTTGCCGGTGACAGCAACGATGAGACACTGGAACGCCTGGCCGACCTGGATGGAGAAAAGGTCAGGATCATCCATACGCAGTGGTCTCCCCTGGTCCGTCCGCAGAAATGCCTGCTGGCGCAGCAAACCAATATTGGACTGGGCTATTGCAGGGGGCGCTGGTGCCTGTATCTGCAAGGCAACGAAGTCCTGCACGAGAGGGATCTTCCGCGGTTTCGTGAAATGATGGAAACGCACGTGGACAATGATTCCATCGAGGCCATGCTGGTCGAACGCCTCACATTCTGGGCGGATTATGATCATTACGTACCGGTCTACCCAAGGCGATACAAATACACCGCGCGCATCATCCGCCCGAATATTGGCACGTATTCCATACGCGATGGGATGAGCTTTGCCATTTTCGACAACTTTTCAACACAGGGGCGCTATCCGAACTCGATAGACACCGGCGCCGACGTCTACCGCTACGACTTTGTGCATTCGGTTGAGCAGCAGGCCAGGAAGTTTTCCAAAGCGGTGCATTGGTCTGAGTCATCCCAGGACGTCGATCCGGATTTCTTTTATCAACACTATCCACGCCAATTCATTGCCCGTTTTGAAGGCAGCCATCCGGCCGTCATGGGGAACAGGGTAAATGCGTATCCGGCGGAGAACCGGCTGGACCTTGAGCGATGCCGCAGTGAACTCGAATTGAGCGAGCGCAAGCGGCTGTTGGAAAGCTACCTGTACAGCCGTTTCGGCCTACCCAGATCAAGCCGAAATCGCTTCAAATTGGTGGCGGGAATGGAGAAAAAAGATCGTCCCCCGCTGGGTCTTTTCAATGGCACCTTGAATATCTGATCTGCAACCCGGGCGGTCACACGGCCCGGGCGATTACGCGCAAATTTGCGCGGTGGCACCTGCGAAACCGGATGATGTCGAAACCATGCTCCTGCAACAGCCTCACCAGGGTTTGGCGGCTGTACCAGGTAAGGTGCTGAGGCGGTTTGACCTCATTCCAGGTGATGAAGTCTTTCGGAACCCTCCAATGCCCGGCATCGGGTGTGGTCAGATACAGGATGCCGCCGCTCTTGACCAGTTGGCGAAACGATGCCGCAAATTCGTGCGCCTCGGGCACATGCTCCAGGACTTCGGTGCAGAAAACCAGGTCGAAATTCTCGCCTTGCCCGGCGAGTTCGTACGAAGTCAGTCGTTGAAAACGGCAATTTGGGGCCAATTCCCTGGCAAGCTTCAAAGTTGGCTCATCAAGGTCGATACCCATAGATTCGTAACCAAGCCTTCGCGCCGCTTCACAGACTGCTCCGATGTTGCAGCCAATGTCGAGAAACGTTTTCGCATCTTTCGGAAGGTGTCGTCCAACCAGTTTTTGCTTGTACGTGGCGGTCAAAATTTTCTTGCGATACTTGGCCAGGTATTTGTCCGTGGCATCGTAATCGTCATAGATTGCCGAGAGATCCTGCGCCGTGGGCATGGGGTCCAGGAAGTACAATCCACATGCTACACAGCAGACGACGGGATATCCGTCCCGGGAGCCGAGGTCCCGTACCCGTGATTCCCCGCACAACGGGCAGGGAGTGCCTGACTTGTCGTTGCTGTTCATGCCGCAGCGATCTCCTCCACTTGAGGTAGCTTATACAACAAGGCGGAAACATTCATTATTAAGGCTCTGATTGCTGTGCAAACGACTCCGGTTTTTCTATACTTCGTCCCGACCGAATAACCGCCAACAAAAAAACGAGTCCATAACATGTCGACCGACTTCGTCTCCACGACCAGACAATTGCCCAATGGGGTGATGTTCAACGCCTACCCTGACAGTATCGGCGGGACCCTGGTCGACATCGTTTACCTGCTGGGCAGCCGGGAATTCAGAGACGCATTTTCCCTGTTTTACGTGCTGCCGACTTTTTTCAACAGCGACCTGGATCGCGGTTTTTCCATCATCGATTACGATCTGAATGACGAACTGGTATCACGCGAAGACCTCGAGAAAGCATACGAGAGCAATACCAGTTTCAAGTTCGATCTCGTGTTGAACCACCTTTCAGTCGGATCTCCTCAGTTCCAGGATCTGTTGAAAAAAGGAGACTATTCACCGTACCGGCATTTTTTCATTGATTGGAACGAGTTCTGGGCTGGAGAAGGCGAGATGGGGCCGGACGGGTACATCGTGCCCAAAGAGGGGCATTCACAACTGCTTTTCATGAGGAAGCCGGACCTGCCGATTTTGAAAGTCCGTTTCCCGGATGGGACGGAGCGGCCCTACTGGAACACTTTCTACCAGGAAGTGCGATATTCACATCTTGACCCCGCTGACTTGTCGGGCATCGACGGCATAACCGCGGAACAAGCCGCGGGCATCACCTCAATCATCAATGACATGATCGACAGTGGCGCTGATCTCAACGGGGTTGATTTGGGGGAATGGACCGGCATCCGGGACGACGTGCTATCGGTGGTGGAGCAGAATCGCTCTTACCTTGGACAGATGGACCTCAATGCTGAATCTGAAGACGTTTGGGACTTCTACGATGAAACGCTGAGAAAGCTCCGCGATTATGGCGCAAAACTCGTCCGGCTCGATGCATTCGCTTATCTGCACAAGGAAGTGGGCAAAGCCAATTTCTTCAATAAGCCAGGAACCTGGCAGTACCTCCGCCGGCTGAAGTGGATGGCTGAAAAATATGACCTGGTCCTGGTGCCTGAAATACATGCCGAATATGGCAGCGGACTGCATGAGGAAGTTTCAGAAAACGGTTTTCCGGTTTACGACTTTTTCCTGCCTGGCCTGGTGATCGATGCTTTGGACCGGGGAACCAACCAGCATCTTTTGCGCTGGATGGGTGAATTGATCGACAAAAACATCAAAACCATCAATATGCTCGGCTGTCATGATGGAATTCCCGTCCTCGACCTGAAAGGCAAAAGCGTTTCGGGTGGCTACCGGGAGGGACTGCTTTCCGACGAGCAGATTGAAGAAGTGATCAGCAATATTCTGGAACGGGGCGGCCGGATCAAGAACCTGTATGGCGCCAACGGCAAAAAAATCGCTTATTACCAGGTGAATGCGACCTATTACAGCGCACTCGGCGAAGACGAGCAAAAATTGCTTCTGGCCCGGGCCATACAGATGTTCACACCCGGAATTCCCCAGGTCTGGTATCTCGACCTGTTTGCAGGTAAGAACGATTACGAGGCCGCGGATCGCGGCGGGACCGGTGGGCATAAGGAGATCAACCGCACGGGTCTCACCATGGGCGATGTCGGGAAAGGGCTCAGGAAAGCGGTCGTTCGAGACCAATTGCAACTCATGCGGCTGCGAAATATCTCGCCTGCCTTCAGCGGCGAACTGGAAATAGTCGAAACCGAACCCCACATTCTGCACCTGAACTGGAAACACCCTACCTGCACCGCGACACTGATTGCTGACTTGCACGATCACAGCTTTACCGTCAGGCACTCCGACGGCATTGAACAGGTCATGACATTTGCGCGGGACCAATAAATGATGAAATCGGGTTGAAAAAATGAAAATCCTTGCGACGGACATGGACCGGACATTGCTACCCAACGGCATTTGGGAAGGCGACGGCAACGCGATCACTCTGTTCAATGAACTGACGGAAAAACACGGTGTGCTCGTCGTTTACGTAACGGGCAGAAACCTGAACCTGTCCGAAAAAGCCATCGATGAATACGGCGTCCGGCACCCGGATGTTCTCATCGGTGACGTAGGTACCTCGATCAGGAAATATGCCGATGGCGAATGGACCTTCGATGAAGGATGGATCGCACATGTCCGCCAAGCCAGCCCGAGATGGGATGCTTCGGCAATAAAAAGCGCAGTGGATGGAATTGACGGCCTGCGGGAACAGGAACCGGAACACCTCAACCCGTTCAAACAGAGCTACTACGCGGACCATTCAAGGAAAGATGAAATCCTTGAAGCCGTTGACGAGCGGGTCAAAGGCAGGTTCGATGAAGTCATCGTGTACAGTTTTGACTCCCAGGACGGTAAAGGATTGCTCGATTTTCTGCCCGACAGCGCGACCAAGCAGACTGCGCTGGAGTATGTAGCCGACGAATACCGCTGTGAAAAACAGAACGTCGTATTCTGCGGCGACAGTGGAAACGACATTTTCCCGCTCACAGCCGGATTCTGCGGCGTCCTGGTCAGGAATGCCGATGATCAATTGGTCAAAAGCGTGAAGAAAGCCATGGAGGCTAATGATAAGCTTCGCGTCTATTTCGCGAAGGGCGGCTTCATGGGCCTGAGTGGCTATTACGCCAGCGGTGTGATCGAGGGCGCCTTTCACTATGGAATTTTGGACTAGCTGTCCGGGAGACAAACATGTCATCAGACCCAAGTAATGAGACCCTCGTAGCCCAACTGAATAAGGCCCTTGGCCTGGAAATGCGGGCTGAGGTGATGTACGCACACTACGCGGCATACGTGAAAGGCATCAACCGCCTCCACCTGAAACCGTATTTCGAGGCCGAAGCGACGGAGTCCTTCAATCACGCCAGCATGGTGCGCAACGCGATCAACCAGCTGGGAGGCGAGGCGGTCACTGTCCGTGACGAGACCCCGATCCTGCATACCTCCGATTACCAGGTCATATTACAGGAGGTACTGAAGACCGAAAGGCTGGCTGCGGAAACCTATCACGGAATCCTCGAATTGGTCACAGACAACGAGGAACTTCACGATATTCTCGAGCAAATTTACTTTGCCGAAGTTCGCAGCGTCGAAGAACTGACGCAGCTCATCTAGTTGCCGGAACGTCTTGCCGTTACTCGAAATTGAGGAATAACCTAATCCGGGCGCAAGAATTTACCGCAGCTCAAAAGTGCCATTTTCGATTCTGGCGCGCCAGATTTCCGGGCCGATCCGGTGGACGGATTCACCGTTCACATCAACGGCTACCGTCACCGGCATGTCCTTCACATCGAATTCGTAGATCGCCTCCATACCCAGCTCGGGGAAACCCAGCACCCTGGAAGACTTTATCGCCTGGGATACCAGGTAGGCGGCGCCGCCCACGGCCATCAGGTACACCGCTCGGTTATCGCGAATGGCCTCGATTGCCACGGGACCGCGCTCGGCCTTGCCGATCATCCCCATCAGGCCGGTTTCTTCCAGCATGGTGCGGGTGAACTTGTCCATCCGGGTCGCCGTTGTCGGACCGGCCGGGCCCACCACCTCGTCCCGCACCGGGTCCACCGGCCCCACGTAGTAGATAAAACGCCCGGCCAGGTCTACCGGAAGCTGTTCACCTGCGGCGATCATGTCCACCATCTTCTTGTGCGCCGCATCGCGGCCGGTGAGCATTTTTCCGGTGAGCAGCAGCGTATCGCCGGGCTTCCAGTTTTCGATATCTTTCCGCGTCACGGTATCGAGATTGACCTGCCTGACGTCAGCGCCGACTTCACGAGTGACCTCCGGCCAGTCCTCCAGGCTTGGCGGCTCGAGCCGGGCAGCGCCCTTGCCGTCCAGGATGAAATGGGTATGCCGCGTAGCCGCGCAATTGGGGATCATGGCGATGGCCTTGTTGGCGGCATGGGTGGCGAAGTCTTTCACTTTGACGTCCAGCACGGTGGTCAGACCGCCAAGGCCCTGGGCTCCGATACCCAGACGGTTGATTTTGTCGTAAAGCTCCAGGCGCAATTCCTCGGCGCGTGACACGGAGCCCTTTTCCCGCAATTCGTGGATATCGATTGGTTCCAGCAAGGCTTCCTTGGCCAGGATCATGGCCTTCTCGGCCGTACCGCCAATGCCGATACCCAGCAATCCGGGGGGGCACCAGCCGGCGCCCATGGCGGGCACCATTTTCAGCACCCAGTCAACGACCGAGTCAGAAGGATTGAGCATGGCAAACTTGGTTTTGGCTTCCGACCCACCGCCCTTGGCCGCCACGTGTACTTCCAGTCGATCGCCCGGAACGATCTCGTAATGGACCACGCAGGGCGTATTGTCGCCGGTGTTTTTACGTGCACCATCCGGATCCTCCAGGATCGAGGCGCGCAGCTTATTGTCCGGATTCATGTATGCGCGTCGAACCCCCTCGTTGACCATCTCGCTGACGCTCATGTCGCCTTCCCAGCGCACCCCCATGCCGACCCGCAGGAACACGGTGACAATACCGGTGTCCTGGCAAATCGGCCGATGGCCCTCGGCACACATCCGCGAATTGATCAGAATCTGCGCCATGGCGTCTTTGGCGGCCGGATTGGCCTCTCTTTCGTAGGCCTCGTTCACGGCATGAATGAAGTCGACTGGATGGTAATAGGATATGTACTGGAGAGCATCCGCTACGCTCTCGATCAGGTCTTCTTGACGGATCACGGTCGCCATGGTGAAGATCTCCTGCTTGCTGATGTGGTGCACTACTCTGACAAGGAGTACAGAGACTTGTGCTTCATCTGAATTTTACACCATGCCTCACTGTCCCCGATGGGAAAAGGCGGCGCATCTGCGGCTGATTCCCCTATTCCAGCGCAGTCCTCACCATCTGGTGTAAATGCCAGAGACCGTTTTCATGCCTGGGGCTGAGCGGGCCTGCTTCGTAGACACCCGCTTCCAGGTTCTGCTGCACGGATGGCGTGAGATCCTGGTCCTCTTCTGAAATCTCCCAACCATACTGGACGACTTGCTTCTCATAGTCTTCCGGGTCCATACCGCCGGGGCGAAAGTGGCTGTAGTGGATTCGGCAGCGGTGCGGGCCAAGGGGCTCGACCCGCATGAATGACACACCCGGGCCATAGGTATTGAACATCAGGTTAGGGAATTTCCAACCGAACAGCCCGGGCTGACCGCTGTCCTCACGCGGCGCCACTTCGTAGGCCACGTCAGCCGTGGCAAACGGCACCGCTG
>CAMYKC010000110.1:0-1717 GCA_947258865.1 uncultured Lysobacterales bacterium | reverse complement strand
CCTCCTGGTAATTGTCGACATAATTCTTCCAATTGCAGGCCACTTCGGTGCCAAGGTCACCATGGAATTCCCGTCCGCCGCCAAGATAGCCGTCGATACGCTCTTTCAGCGGCCCGAACCAGTCCTGGAATGCAGGGCCATCGGAATCCAGGCATACAAAAACCAGCCCTTGCCAGGTCTCGAGGCGAAGTGGGAACAACCCAAACCCGGACTCGTCGAAATCGGGTGCGCCCTCGAAGCGCGGCGCCTGGAGCAGGCTTCCGTCGAAATCATAGCGCCAGCCATGATAGGGGCAGACAAGGGTCTTGCAATGCCCTTCCTTCGAGGTCAACAACTTCATCGCCCGGTGGCGGCAGACATTATGGAAGGCTCGCAACTCGCCGTCCGGGTCACGAATCTTGAACAGGGGATATCCGGCCACTTCCGTGGTCATGAAGTTGCCGGGCCCGGGAAGCTGCGCCTCGCATGCAATCCACAGCCACTCACGCGCGAAGATGGCCCGCCTCTCGGACTGCCAGATGTCCTGGTCGTAATACCATGCTCAATACAGTCTTTTCAGGCATTGCAGACGGTTCCGTGTTCACTGTTAATCTGGCTCCGCTGTGGATGAATGATTTGAAGTATAGGTCACGTTCGCTGCGTTTAGCAGATGACTTACTTCTTTTATATTCGTATGCTTAACCGCTGTGCCTTTCCGTTCCGGATTTCCATGAGTTGCATGAGCGCAAAACCGTGAAAAAAGTAATTGAGTGTGTGCCAAATTTTTCTGAAGGCCGCGACCGGGCAGTCATTGAGAAAATCTCCGATGCGATTGAATCTGTGCAGGGAATCCGCCTGCTGGATATCGATCCCGGAGAAAGCACGAACCGCACGGTGGTGACCTTTATCGGGGAGCCGGAGGCGGTGGCGGAAGCCGCGTTTCGCGGCGTTCAAAAGGCTGCCGAATTGATCGACATGTCCAGACACAGGGGTGAACATGCGCGTTTCGGCGCCACTGATGTATGCCCCTTTGTCCCGGTGGCCGGTGCAACGATGCAGGATTGCGTTGAGGTTGCCCGGGATGTGGGGAAACGCATCGGTGATGAACTCGGTATCCCGGTCTTTCTTTACGAAGAAGCGGCAAGCCGTCCGGAGCGTCAGAACCTGGCCGATGTCCGGGCAGGTGAATACGAGGGCCTGAAGCAAAAGCTGGCCAGGCCGGAATGGAAACCGGATTTCGGGCCGGCTGCGTTCAACAGCAAGTCCGGGGCAACGGCGGTGGGGGCCCGCGAATTTCTGATTGCTTACAACATCAATCTCAACACAATGGACCGGCGTTACGCTAATGAGATTGCCTACGAGATTCGCGAGCGCGGGCGCTGGAAGCGCAACGGTAACACCAGGCCCTTTTACTACAAGGGCGATGTTGTTTGTTTCGAAGAAGGCAAGTATGCGGATGGCAATTCCGACTTCGTGGCGGCTTCGTTTGAAGAACTGGCCAAATTCTACGAGGAAAATTACGGCGCCGACCTGCGTGAGCGTTATCGGGCTATCGGGTTCGATCCCGAAGATCTTGTGGGCCGACCGGTCTATAAAGACGGCCTGTTCAGCCACCTCAAGGGCATCGGCTGGGTCGTGGATGACTACCAATGCGCTCAGATTTCCTTGAACCTGACCAATTACAAGATTACGCCGCCGCAGGATGTTCTGGAAGCTGCCCGCAAGCTGGCCGCCGACC
>CAMYKC010000109.1:8915-15745 GCA_947258865.1 uncultured Lysobacterales bacterium | reverse complement strand
ACCCGGTCAGTTGACGACATTCAGCAAGCTTCGATCTGACATCCTCCAACGAGGGAAGTCGCAGAAGATCGCACTCTTTCGGGGTCGCAATTCCAATCAACAGGTGAGTATGAGCGTCATGAAAACCGGGCAGCAGCATCTGGCCGGCCAAATCGGTCACCTCGGTGCCGGCGCCGATCAAATCCTGAACGTCCTGGCCGGTTCCAACCGCGATGATGCGGCCATCCCGAATCGCAACCGCTTGGGCCCAGGAGCGCTGGGTATCCACTGTGTATATGGCGCCATTGACGAATACCCGATCAGCGCTCCGGACAACCGTGCCGGCCTTCTTTTCTTCAGCCTTTTCGCCACAACCCGCCAGGCAGATGATTGCCAGGACCAATGCAAGTCTCATCACATGTCTCACTTTCATTCGGGCACCAAAATAATTGGAACAGTTCGGCCTGGTCAAGAGAATCAGGGTTCAAGAGATAATTCATTAGCAGTTCGACGGGGTAATTCAGTATCCTTGAAGCGCGAAGCTTACTCTTTGGTGAGTCATGAAACGGGATATCAATTTCTGGCTGATTCAGGCGCCGGGCTGGCTCCTGCTGCTTTACCTGGTATACGCCCAGGCTATTCCCGCTTTCAACTACGAAGCCGGTGTCGCCATGGGGACACAAGAGCCAGCCGAAATTGTTTCAGAAGTCGGGGTGGCTTTTTGGTATGGCTTTTCATTCGGCGATCTTGTTGCCTACATACCCCTGCTGGCCGTTGGCCTGATGGGCCATTGGGCAGGTAAACACTGGGGGCGTCTGATTCTGGCGGCAGCGCTCGGCATTACTATTTACTGGCCAATCGTTTGCCTGGCTGTCGTTGTTGCGGCGCGGGATGCTTCTGGCTGGAACCTCGTCAATGAGACCCCCTTTTGGCTTGTACTGCCTCTTATTACTGCTTGGAGTGCCTGGGGATTGTGGCGATTGATACGCCAGCAGCAGCCGGGCTTTTCCTCTAAAGGGTATAAATCATGAAGGCACGAAACACTTCATGGCTGCGTTTTGCGGTCACCTCTTTCTGCTCAATGGCCCTGGTGGCCGTGGCGAAACCCGCGTCTTCTCAGCACGCCGACACGATACGCCAGTACCAGTTCGAGCAGGCCGGCAGCGGTTATCGATTGGCGCTGAAAGAAGTTACGCGGCCCACGGCAGGCGCCGGCGATGTGCTGGTGCGGGTAAAAGCGGTCTCGCTGAACCGGCGCGACTTTTACATGCTGAACCGTGACTACAACCCCGATGACGGCATGGCCGGCGGAATCCCGCTGTCGGACGGCGCCGGTGAAGTGATCGCCGTGGGTCAGAACGTTACCCGGTTCAAAGTCGGCGATCGCGTCGCTGGCATCTTTTTCGAAAGCTGGATCGAGGGGCCGCCGAGCGCCGAGTCACTTGCGTCGGATCGCGGCGGCAACCCGGGGGGCATGCTGTCCGAAGTCATCGTGACCCACGAAAACGGCCTGGTCCCGATCCCCCAGCACTTGACCTACGAGGAAGCTGCGACGCTGCCTTGCGCGGCCCTGACCGCCTGGGTCGGCTTGTTCAAGCGCGGCCGGCTGGAGCCGGGCCAGTTCGTCTTGCTCGAGGGCACCGGCGGCGTGTCGTTATTCGGTCTCATCTTCGCGGCGGCTGCGGGCGCCAAACCCATCATCACCAGTTCCCGGGACGAAAAGCTCGAACGAGTGAAGGCGTTCGGCGCCTTCGGTACCGCCAACTACCGCACGAATTCTGACTGGCAGTTGGAGGTGCGCGACCTGACCGGTGGCCACGGGGTTGACCAGGTGCTGGATGTCGGTGGCCGGGACACGCTGGGCAAAGCCCTTGAGGCGCTCGCCTACGGCGGGCATGTGGCGTTGATTGGCGGTCTGTCAGGATACGGCAGCGATATACCGACAGACTCACTGATGTGGATCAACGCGACGGCGAGCGGCGTCTATGTCGGGTCCCGGGAAGACTTCGAAGCGATGAACGCGTTCATCAGCGAACACCAGATACATCCACACATCGATCGCGTGTTCGAGTTCGGACAGGCGCAGGAGGCATTCGACTACATGCAGAGCGGTGGTTTCATCGGGAAGATTGTCATTCGTTTGTAGCAGAAAGGCAGCGCCGCATACCAGGCGGCAAAATATGGCCCGCTTGCGGACAGGTAGAAAGTACGGGGAACTGCGCCCGGTTCGATTTCCTCTTTAATTTGATTTGTTACGAGCAGTCTAGCTTGCCTGGTAATTCTTACTCCCCGTTAAACCATAAAGCTGGCAAGCATAATCAGATCAAATACAATAACAATTAAGAGGATAAACCTGCGCATTAGATACGGCCCCCTTTGGCGCGTGGAAAATTTCATTTCAATTATATATAAGCATTATTCATGCCAACATCATTTTAAACTGGAAATCGTTTAAATAATAATGACTTGAGGGGTTTGAATTACTGATTAACGACTCTTGGGCTAAAAAATTGGTGACGAATTGCGTCAGATGGTTGACACACTCTGTAACGATTCGTCATTAGATCATATGGCATTATTTGGGCGACGTTAATCCCTAATACGGAATTCCGAGATTGTCCACCGGCTGCCTGAACAGCAGCCAATACAATGACAATAGTCAATGCAACCTGAATAAATCCCCTGCATAGTCAGTCGAAAATGAGAGCAAAATAATGGCGTGGTTCTTTCCTTCACTTTTCGTGGCAATGCTAGTCTGGACCGTTCTCATGTGGCCGCGGTTGGATAAGCTGGAACGCTCGGTCGCCATAATCACGATGGCTATCGTCGTTTATGCCATTTTTACGTAAAAAGGGATTCGGTCATTCGTTTTGAAATAGCCGGGCCGGGATGATTGACGGATCCCCTGACCGCGCCTCCTCAACATAAGCAATACTCCGATCCACCTGCTCCCCCGCCAGGCCCAGGTAGGTTGATGGATCCAGCAGCTCATCCAGTTGTGCTTCACTGAAATAGCGCGCCACTTCATCGTGCTCGAGGATGACTTCCCTGAGCGTCATATTGTTCACGTGGGCTTCCTGGGCCAGTTCGTGCACCAGTTCGTTGGCGGTCTTCTTGCCGATTTCGGGCGCCAGCGCAAAAGTGATGCGCTGCGCCATGATCAGGCCGCCGGTCAGCGCCAGATTGTTCGCCATGTTGTCAGGATAGACCTGCAGATTCGACAGCAGGGTGTGGGCCATGTCCAGCATGTCTTCGGTGGCCATGGAAATTTCCCCGAGCACCTGGTTTGGCCGCTGGGTGTTGTCGCGCTCGAAACTGTTGATCATGTCGTCGGCGATCACTTCGGCCAGTCGCGGGATGCTGCGTGAATACTGCAGCAGCGCCTCCGGCGCGCGCGGGTTGTTCTTGTGCGGCATGGTGCTGCTGCCGACGGTGGATGCCGGCTGGGCTTCGCGGGTTTCGGCAATCTCGGTCATTTGCAGCAGGAACAGCTCATTACCGATGGCGCCGAAGGTCTTGCTGATCAGCGCCAACACGCCGGCGTATTCGGCGAACACGTCGCGGACGTTGTGCCAGTCGGCCGGGTAGGGTTCGCGCAAGCCCAAATCCGCAGCGATGGCCGCTTCAACCTCGATGGCCTGCTCACCCAGCCCCAGGTAACTGCCGACCGCGCCTTTCATGATCAGCGAGTGCTCGACGCGCACCAGTACCTCTTTGAGCCGCTCGATGTTGCGCCGGTTCGCCAGCAGCCAGACGGAGACTTTCTTGCCGAAAGTAATGGGCAGAGCCTGCTGGCCGATGGTGCGGCCGACCATCGGCGTGTCGCGGTGGGCCCGTGCCAGTTCGACCAGCACCGTCTCGATGCCGCGCAGATCGTGGATCAGCAGGCCGATGGCTGCCCGAATCTGCAAAACCCGGGCGGAGTCATAGATATCCACCGTGGTGGCGCCATAATGCAGGTATTCTTCCGCGCCGCCTTCCATCGACTGGCCCCACACATTCAGCAGCGCCACCATCCGGTGCCGCACGACCTCGTTTTCGGCGGCGATGTCGGCCAGAGTCGCGAAGCGGGTGTCCGCCTTACCGGTGATCTCCGCGGCGGCGGCCTGGGGAATGATGCCGCGAGCGGCCTGGGCCCGGGCCAGCGCGGCTTCGATGTCGAGCACGTACTGGTTAAGTGTATTGGGCGCGAAGACGTCGGCAATGCGCTGCTGGCTGCGATCGGCCGTAGCGGACGAGGCCGCGAGAAACAGGACCAGTGCCAGGATGGTGACGACGGGTGCGCGTGGGGATGAAAACAAAGTTTGCATGGTGGAGTCTCGCGGTGGTCTGGTTGCACAAGGTAAGGAATCTATTTCGATAGCCCGAGTTCCTCATCGATCAGGGCGACAATATTCCCAGCTTCCTCTACGAGTATGGCCAGTTCCCGGGCAGCCTCGTCAGAGAATCCGCGAATATTGAGCAGAAATCCGATCACCTCGGTGCTGTATTCCAGACTGATGTCGCCAAGCGCGCACTTTTCACCGGAATCATCTCGCCAGCAATCAGGATCCATCCCGCTCAGCGGCGCCAGGTCAGCCTGCTTCACCAGCGCTGCGCTGAGCAGCGGGCCCCATGTCTTGCGCAACAAATCTTCGTTTTCGGTCGCGTCCACGACCAGTTGAGGCCAGCCGACGAGTCTTTCACGGATATGCGGGTTGCGGATATAGCGTAATTCACCGGATTGCAGGATGGCGTCCAGTGTGCCGCGTTGCGGGTCTGTGGAATTGTGGTCGATGGTCCAGGCGAGGTGCACGTAATTGAATATGACGGTGCCGCCTGGCCCGGCCTCGTGCATCGCGCGAATGAGCGCGCCGCTGGACTCGGCCGACCTTTTGTGACTTTCGATATACGAGGGTATTTTTTCAGCATTGACCAGGAATTCGGCTTTCAAAGAGCCTAAAATCCGGCGTTCTTCGACCCGGTCCTGGCGTTCCGCCCACCAGGCATCGATAGCAAAGGCCACCAGGATGCTGACGACAATCAATACGCCTTCGGCTGCAAGGTTTCTGGTTCGGTCAATCATGGTTTGAGCCACTTAAGTCTCAGGCTGGAATCCTTCTATGGAGAAAGCCGGCACGCTGCAAATATCAAGAGCCGTGGTGACGTCGGTACTGAAGGTCATTCCCGCTTCGCGCAGCTCGCGCCAGCAGCTCACCATGACATCGTTGGTCAGTGCCGTGATATTGCGCGTGCTGTGATGGGTGTCCATCCAAAAAAATACGCGGTATTCGACATAGCTGGTGGCAAACGACTGAATGCTGACAATAGCCTGTGGTTCGGCAAGTACATCAGCGACACCGCGAGTAGCGCGCTCCAGTAGCGCGATCACCTGTTCCGGCTCATCATGGTAGGCAACACCAATCGTGAAATCCGGCCGGCGCAGGCCATCGCGAGTGTAGTTATAGAGTTCCTGGCGGAAAATTTGCGCATTGGGCACGAACACGTCACAGGCATCCGCGGTGCGGATGTGCACAGACCGGATATCGATAGCTTTCACCGTACCCGTGAGATTGCCTGTCTTGATGAGGTCACCCAGTTCAAAGGGCCGGCTGAAGGCGAGAAAAATTCCGGCGAGCAGGTTCTCGCCAATTTCCTTGAACGCAAAGCCGAGCACAATGGCCACCACGCCGCCGGTAGCCAGTAAGCTCGCGGCAACGCCTTTGAACCCCATCACCCCGAGCGCCATCAGAACGCCAGCAAAGCGCAAAACCCACGTGGCCAGCCGTTGCAGGAATCCCAGATTGGCACGGAACCGCTCGCCTCGCCGCAGCACACGGCCGATGAGCTTGCCAACGATGCTTCCGGCGATCCAGAAAATCCACAGCAGGACGATCGCGTAGATCAGCCTGGGTGAAAAACTCAGAAATGCCTGCCAGTCGGCACGCAAACTTTCAAATACGAATTCCATCTGCGAAGGCTATACCCTTTGTGCAGGGCGCGAAAGAGTAAGAGGGACAACGACGATGGGGCCGGATACTAATTCGAACTGAAGTATCCGGCCCCGCTTAATGTTAGATGGCTTATTCGGTAGGTTCGAATTTCCAGAGCCTGTTTTCCGAGCAGTCGGAAACGTCATCGAAAAGATTCTCGAGTTCGCTGGCCGCATCGCTATCCAGCGCCGTTTGCGTTGCCGCCCAGGTGTTGAGGTCTGGGTAGGTGTCTACGAAAAGGAATATTTCCTGGTCACCAACGACTGCAGTACCGACGGCGCTTTCGATGTTTTCGTTTACGTTCGCCCTCACCCACTTTAGCCATTGACTATTGAGCGCTTGCAGTTCTTCCTGTTTTTTGCCTTCTTTGAGCTCACAGGTATAAGCGGCAACAATGGAATCCGCGAGAACGTTGCTGCTGATGAAAGCAACGGCTACAGCAAAGAGTACGGTTGAAACGATTTTTCTCATGATGATCTTCCTCAGGTATGGTTGTTATGAAAATGCGGGGTAAGTATAGAGGGGATGACCAATTTTTGCCGGACTGTTGGATAATGAACCGCAACTGTTGGAACAGAATCCATGATTGAACTGCTATACAAGACCCCGGCGAATTGGGCAGAAGGCGTCGTTGATGCGATGGACGAATTTTTGCCGGATCATGCCGCGGCCGAGAAAAAAGCATCCAGCATGGCCATGGGGATGGTCTCGCATTACCCGGACAGGCCGGAGCTGGTGATGGCCATGATTGATCTCGCCATTGAAGAGCTGAGCCATTACCGTGCAGTCGTAAAGTTGATGAACGAACGAGGCCTTCGCCTGCTGCCCGATGAAAAAGACCCTTATGTCAACCGTCTGCGGCGCGCCATCCGGCACGGC
>CAMYKC010000109.1:0-8858 GCA_947258865.1 uncultured Lysobacterales bacterium | reverse complement strand
CGCCATCCGGCACGGTAAGGATTTCTATTTCCTGGATCGCCTGCTGGTCGGCGGAATCGTCGAGGCGCGGGGCGCAGAGCGTTTTGGGCTGGTGGCGGGGGCCCTGCCGCCTGGCAAGTTGCAGCGTTTTTACCGCGCCATTACCAAATCCGAAGAGGGGCATCAGGGACTGTTCATTGAACTCGCGGAGCTTTATTTCGATCCGGCGGAAACGCGTTCACGGCTGCAGGAATTGCTGGAGATTGAGGCGGGCATTGTGCGGGACTTACCCTTGCGGCCGGCGCTTCATTAAGTAAGCAAAGTGGACAAATACCTGCGGGAATATGCCGAGCCGGGTACCACGGCCGTGGAAAGCATGCCGGCCGGTGAGCCCTGGGGGCAGGTGATCGTGATCCCCGTTTGCAATGAGCTGCCCGGGATATTGCGCCCCTTGCCACCAGGACCAGGGCGCAGCCTGATGATCCTGGTGGTCAATGAGACCGGGACGGCGCCACGCCATGTTTCGGTCGCCAATCAACGTTTTGCTGCTGAAGTGCAAGCTCGTTTCAGGATGTGCTGGCAATCGGCTGCTGACTCAGGACTCACGCTGTACCAGGACCCGGCATCGCAACGTGATGTATTGCTGGTGGACCGTTTCAGTGAGGGTCTTAAGCTTCCACCCAGGGGGGGCGTTGGCCATGCGCGTAAAACCGGCGCCGACCATGCTGCTTGCCTGATCCACCTCGGACGGGTGTACTCACCCTGGATCCACTGCAGCGACGCGGATGTATTTTTACCGCGACGCTATTTTGCCAGTAGTGCGAGTATGACCGATGACTCTGCAAAGGACACGGCCGCCCTGGTCTATCCCTTCCGGCACGTGATCGATGAGGACAAAAGGATTGGGAAAGAAACGGGCGCCGAAATCATTCAGGCCACCCGGCTGTATGAGTACTCGCTACGCTATTATGTCGCCGGTTTGAGTTATGCCCGCTCGCCTTACGCCTTCCACACGATCGGCAGCACGCTGGCTGTCAACGCGGCTCATTATGCAAAAGTCAGGGGCTTTCCCCGCCGCCAGGCAGGGGAAGATTTTTACCTGCTCAACAAGCTGGCCAAGGTCGGGTCGGTCAGGTCACTCAAAGCTGAAACAGACTGTGGGCACATTGAGATTGCGGCACGCCTTTCAGACCGGGTACCTTTTGGAACCGGTGCCGCAGTTGGCAGAATCATGGAATTCGAAGATCCGGCCAGGGACTTCCTGCTGTATCACCCGACCGTTTTTGATTTGCTGCGTAGCTGGCTGGGCAGCCTGCCGACATTTTGGGAGGCGCGATCCAGCGATCTCAGCGCCATTTTGTCTCCAATGGAACCGCAAGCCCTCATCGGGGGACTGGAGGAGTCCGGTGCAACTCAGGCGCTGCAACATGCGTTAAAGCAGAGTTCCGACGCTACCCAGTTCAATCGGCAAATGCATACCTGGTTCGACGCTTTTCGCACGCTGAAATTAATCCATTATTTGCGTGACCGCCATTTACCCTCAGTCAGTTTCGAAGCACTGGTGACGGAGCATGATCTTGGCCACTTGATGGGACATGAACCGGCACTGCCATGGCTGCATGAATCATTGTGCAAGACCATTAATTCATAACAACAAAAGGGATAACAAAAGGGGTCAGAGCCTTTTTCCTTCTCCAGGACAAATAGGTCTCCAGCCCCTTTTTCTGCAGTTGCTTGATTTACCTGCGCTTAACCTTTTTACTCTAGACCGTGCACCTTTGAGGGAAGCGCCACGTCTCGATGAGCTTGTTCGCCGAACTGAAACGCCGCAACGTATTCCGAGTGGGAGCGGCCTACCTCGTGATCTCCTGGCTGATGCTGCAGGTGGTGGACGTGGTGTTGCCCATCCTGGAACTTCCCGAATCGGTGGCCAAAATTGTGCTGCTCATCCTGGCCCTGGGATTTCCGCTGGCGCTGATTTTCGCCTGGGCTTACGAGTTGACGCCCGAGGGCCTCAAACGGGACAGCGAAATCGATCCTTCCGCACCCCTCACCCGCACGACCGGCCGTCGGCTCGATTTCATCATTATTGCTGTGCTAACAGTGGTGGTCGTCTTCATGGTGGTTGAGCGCGTATTTTTCGCAGGCGCTCCTGCACCGCGTGAAGTTGTAAAACCGGTGGAAACACCCAAGTCCATTGCCGTGCTGCCTTTCGTCAATATGAGTGCTGACCAGGACAACGAGTACTTTTCCGAAGGCCTGTCGGAGGAATTGCTCAACATGCTGGTCAAGCTGCCCAATCTGCGGGTTGCCGCCCGCACCTCATCGTTTTCCTACAAGGACCAGGAAAAGCAGATCTCGGAGATCGCCAGCGAGCTGGGTGTGAGCTATGTTCTCGAAGGCAGCGTGCGTAAATCCGGCAGCCAGCTTCGTATTACCACACAGTTGATCAGCGCCGAGGATGGCTTCCATCTGTGGTCAGAAACCTATGACCGGACCCTGGATGATATTTTTCAGATCCAGGACGAAATTGCCGCCGCAGTGGTCGACGCGCTCAAAATCAATTTGCCGGGTATGGGCGCTTCGACTGTGGAAACCAACCGGGAGGTCTACGAGCTGTTCCTGCAGGGCCGGCATTTCTTCAATCAGCGCAC
This sequence comes from uncultured Lysobacterales bacterium, assembly GCA_947258865.1. Taxonomy (GTDB): domain Bacteria; phylum Pseudomonadota; class Gammaproteobacteria; order Xanthomonadales; family SZUA-36; genus CAMYKC01. The sequence goes on along the minus strand of CAMYKC010000109.1, from coordinate 6,225 downwards.
AATAGAAGGTAACGAGAAAACGGTCGCCAGGCTGGAACAGGCCCTGGCTATTGACCCGGATTACGCCCCAGCGTGGGCATTGCTGTCCATTGCTTATCTCTACCAATCCAATGGCGGTGCGCGCGACTTCAACACCGGTTTCGAATCGGCGCGTAAATTTGCCCTCAAAGCCATCGAGATCGATCCGGGCGAAGTGTCAGCCTGGAGCAGTCTGGGCTATATCCAGAGTTACTACGATTGGGATTGGGAGAGCGCCGCCGAGAGTTACTCCCGGTCATTGCAACTCTAGCCCGGTAATGCGAATGTTCTAAATGGCGCCGCCACGCTGGACACAATGCTCGGTCAGTTTGAAAGCGCCATTGCCATGCGCCTGGAGGCCACCCGGCTCGATCCGTTGAGCACCTTTATCAGAGACGCACTGAGTTATAACTACATCAGCATAGGCCAACTGGAGTCAGCAGAGGAGGTTTTACGCGAACTGCTGGAGATTCACCCGCGGCATCGCCGCGGCGTACTTTTGCTGATTAGGGTGCTCCTCTTAAAAGGTGAACCACAGCAGGCTCTCGACTTGCTGGAGAGTTCCGGTCATTCAGAATCCCGCCCCAACTGGCGTGCAATTGCCCTGTACAGCGTGGGCAGGGCGGAGGAAGCTGAGGCGGCGACGGCGGAGTTCCTCAGCCAGAATGGGCCGGAAAAGCACTACTGGTTAGCACAGTTCTACGCCTGGCGAGGTGAAACGAATGAGGCTTTTGAATATCTGCTCAAAGCCCTGGAGATCAAGCATCGCGTACTGGCCTACATCCTGGGTGAAGCTGCGTTCTACCCGCTTCACGGTGACCCACGCTGGGAAGAGGTATTGGAGCACATGGGATTGCTGGAAGCCTGGAGAAAAGTCCCGCCCGAACATGGAGGACCGGCGCCTGGAAACAATGCCGTATTTGACTGATAAAAGGTGTCGGGCTGTTATTATGATTTCTATACCCATCAACACCACACAATAATATGGCACAGTCACCCATCACCCGGTTCTACCGGGAATTGAAACGCCGCAAAGTGATCCGGGTGGCACTCGTGTACGCGGTGGTTGCATGGCTAATCGTTGAAATTGCATCTGTCATGTTTCCCGGGCTCCTCTTACCTGATTGGAGTGTGCGACTCGTGATCGCACTGGCGATCATTGGTTTTCCGATTGCGCTGGTTTTGGCATGGGCGTTCGAATTGACGCCGGATGGCGCCAGGATTCAGAGCAGTGCCGAGGAAGAGGCCCTGGAAGAACCAGTTGATGATGCCGTTCAGGAATATGGAAAGGAGGGCTTCTCATCAGTAGCCGTGCTGCCCTTTCATAACCTGAGCAACGATCCTGACAACGAGTACTTTAGTGATGGAATGTCAGAGGAACTGCTGAATCTGTTGTGCAAGTTACCCCAGCTCACGGTTGCTTCCAGAACTTCATCATTTTCGTTCAAGGGTAAAAACGTCGACATGGGCACGATTGCGAAGCAGTTGGGTGTTGATGTGATCCTGGAAGGCAGCGTACGCCGTTCCGGTGACAGGGTCAGGATAACGGCACAATTGATCGATGCCCGGTCTGACCGGCACTTGTGGTCGGAAAACTATGACCGTGAACTGAAAGACGTATTTGCCGTGCAGGACGAAATAGCGAAAAACATTGTCAAAGCACTCGAGCTCAGCTTGAGCCCGGCGCAACAGCGTTTGATTCAAAAGCAGGCATCGACCGAAGATATGGACGCATACGACTTTTATCTTCGGGGCAGGTATTTTGTCGAGCGAGGCGACATTGATTCGGGGCAAAGGATGTTTGAAAAAGCCATTGAGCTGGATGATGAGTTCGCATTGGCCTGGGCAGGGGCGGCGGACTGCCATTCCTGGCGGTGCATGTGGTACGAAGGGTCGGCGGAAAGTCTGCAGCAAGCGGATCAATGCAGCCTCAAGGCGCTGCAGCTCGCGCCGGAGTTGGCTGAAGCTCATGCTTCCCGCAGCTATGCCTTGGCCATGAACAGCAAATACACAGAAGCTGAAGCTGAATTCAAGGCTGCAATTGAGCTCGATCCGCAACTGTATGAAGCCTACTATTACGCGGGAAGGTCTTACTTTGCACAGGGGAAATTCCGGCAGGCTGCGGACGCCTTTACACAGGCAGGGAGCATTCGCCCGGACGACGTTACCGCCGCAGCTATGATGTCTAACTCTTTGAGGTCGCTGGGAGATGAAGAAGAATACATCCAAGCGTGCAAACACAGCGTTAAAGTCGCTGAACGATACCTGGTATTGAATCCAGATGACGCCCTTGCCACTTCCCGCGTTGCCAACGACCTGATCGCTTTAGGCGAAATAGAAAAAGGTCTCGAATTTGCTGAACGCGCTTACACGATCGGTCCGCATATTTGCAGATACAACGTGGCGTGTGCTCACATATCAGCTGGAAAAACGGAACGTGCTTTTGATTTGCTGGAAGAACACGCCAAAGCCGGCGCGGTGCATGCTGATTGGTTAGAGCAGGATAGTGATTGGGATTCTGTCCGTGATCACGCGCGATTTAAAGCGATCCTCGATATCGTGCGCTAGGGGCAGCGTTTCGTTTTGACGTCTAGAGCAGCTTTCTGTCAGGCCCCAAATATGGGAAATACAATCCTGAAGACCGTTCCCTTCGACGCTTCCGATTCAACCCCGATCGATCCGTTCATCTCTTCTACAATTTTACGCACCAGGTCCAGTCCCATGCCGCTGCCTTTGCCTACGGGTTTGGTTGTGAACGAGCGGGAAAAAACACGTTCGATGTTGTCGGGGCCTATCCCACAACCCGTATCGGCCACTTCAATCACCACGGTGTCAGCTTCTTCGCGGGTATCGACTGAAATCACTTTTACGGCGCTCGATTCCATTGCGTCCTTGGCATTTGAAAACAGGTTCATCAGCACCTGCTGCAACGTGCCGATATTGCCGAGTATCATCGGTGATCCATTAGACAAGCGGTTTTGCAGCTCAATATTCTCCTGCTTGTACAGGAAGGACACGAGGTCCAGAGAACCCTGTATGGCGGCATTCAGGTCGATCGGAATGGGGTCGGTCTTCTCAATCCTTGCGTAGGTCTTGAGGCCTGAAACCAGCTTCACTATGGACTTGCTGGCGGTGCTGAGCTTTTCTGCGATCTCCGTGAGTTCTTCTATCGAAATCTTCCCCTCCTGGAGATTTTCATTCAACAGGTCCAAATAGCCTGTGACAACAAAAAGTGGATTGTTTATTTCATGGGCGATTCCGGCGGTCAACAGCCCTATGGACGCCATCTTGTCGCTGAGCAACAACCGGTTATGGCTGTCTTCCAACTCTTTGAACTGGTGCTTCAATCGCAAAAACTGCCCGACCACGACATCGTTGTGCCTTCTCAGCCTGTGGTCATAAGTGAGCAGAAGATTGTGCATTACGGTGGGAGACTGCTCGAACAGTTCGTCGAAGACGCGGGCGGAGATTTCGAACAATACCGAAGGTACCAGGGTCGTGACCGTGGCGTTTCTCATGCGACCTGTAATCAGGGACATTTCCCCGAAATAATCCCCGGATTCCAGGTGTGCGAAGGCGACTCCTTTTTGGGAAATACTGACCTCTCCGTCATAGATAAAATACATCGACTCGGAGGTGGTCTCCTCTATGCAGACTACTTCATCCGTCCCGAAATTGAGAACTTCCGCATTCCGGGCGATGCGGTCAAGTTCGTCCTGGGAAAGATTGTCAAACAGGTTGAACAGCCTGAGCCTTGTGAAATCCTCCAGGAATTTTTTCACCACAACCTCCTTTTTGCGCTGGCCCACGGTTCCTCCGCGTTCACCCTGTGTTCATGGGTGCAGGACTATAGTGTAGCTGTAAAAATCCATTTAATGTGCGAAGTGGTACAGATTATGAACAGATCACTACTAAGCATTCTTTCGGTTCTGTTGATGTTGGTCAGTCTTCCTGCCAGCCTGGCACAGGACAGCGACTGGCCTCGTACGCTGCCGCTGGAACAGGGGATGGTGACGATTTACCAGCTGCAAGTGGATGAAATGAACGATGACATCATTCGCTTCCGCGCGGCGCTCGCTTACCGGGCGACCGCCGACGCCGAACCGGTGTTTGGGGCGGGTTGGTTTGAATCACGGGTCGAGATTGACCGGGCCAGCCGTATTGTTCACCCCACCGACCTGAAAGTGACTGAAACCCGCTTCCCCGCCGGTACCGATGATGTGCAATCGGAACTGTCTGCCGCGCTGGCGCAAGAGTCACCCGCGTGGAACCTGGATTTCTCTCTTGATGAGCTTGAGGCTTCACTGAAAACGGCACAGGCGGAATCCAGGGCAGCGGAAAACCTGAACACCGCACCCCCGCGAATCGTCTATCGGGATCACCCCGCACTGCTGATTTCCATGGATGGCGAACCTGTTTTGCGTGAAATCGAAAACAGTTCGCTCAAGGCGGTGATCAACACGCCCTATCCCTTGATTTCCAATGGCAGGCATTATTACCTCAATGTGGCCAAGGGAGTCTGGTATCGCGCCGATCAGGCGACCGGACCTTATCGGTTTGAGGCCAATCCGCCGGCGGAGATTTCAGCCATGGTCGATGCCCAGGAGGCAACCGCGGCAGTCGACCCGCCCCTCGAACCCATAACGGCAGCCAATGCGCCGGAAATCGTGGTATCCACTGAGCCCGCAGAGCTGATCGTGACCGAGGGTCCCGCTGCCTTCGTACCGCTGGTCGATGATCTGCTGGTGCTGCAGAACTCGGATGACGATGTCTTCATGCATGTCAGCTCGCAAAAATTTTATATCGTGCTTGCCGGTCGCTGGTACCAGGCCAGTTCATTGAATGGGCCCTGGGCCTACCAGCCGGCGGACGATTTGCCCCCGGCATTTGCCAACATCCCGCTGGATTCGGATCAGGCTGATTCGCGCGTCTACGTGGCCGGCACGCAGGAAGCGCGGGACGCGGTTCTGGATGCCCAGGTTCCAGAGACTGCCGCAGTCGAGAGAGGCGAGGTCGATATCGAAGTCGAGTACGACGGTGAACCCGTTTTAAAACCGGTCGACGGCGCTGACCTGGTCTATATAGAAAATACCGGCTCAACCGTGCTTCAATCCGATGGCTTGTACTACCTGGTCGAGGACGGTGTCTGGTATGTGTCCACAACACCCAATGGTCACCGGTGTATAACGTCAAATATGTCCATGTTTATGACAGCACGCCGAACGTGGTCTACGTCGGTTACACACCGGGCTACCTTGGCAGTTATGTCTATCCCAACACCATTTTTTACGGTTCTGGCTGGTATTACCAACCCTGGGTTTCACCTTATTACTATTACCCCCGCCACAGCACCTGGGGGTTCAATGTCAGCTATAACCCGTGGAGTGGCTGGAACTTTGGTTTGAGTTGGGGCTGGGGACCTTTCAGCTTCAGCTACTACTCCGGTGGTTACTGGCATCACAATCACTATTGGCACCATCACCACTACGGCCGTTGGGGGCCCGGCAGGTACCGGCCACGGCCGGTTCACCATGGCCGCTACGGATATGACCGCTACGGCTATGACCGCCATGGATATAACCGCCACGGCTACGACCGCCACGGATACGACCGCCATGGCTATGATCGTCATGAAAACCGCAATCTCTACCGGGATGACCGGCAGCGGGCCCCGATTGCCGATTCCCGTGATAACCGGCCTCGCAACCCAGGTGCGCGAGAACGCGACACCCGGCAGGAGAAATACGCGACTGCGAGGGACAGACGGGAACAGAAATATACCGGTAACATGAAGTCCGCCCGCGGCAAGCCTGGCCCGGTGAAACCTGCCGATTTACGCGTCAAGGCTGAAGTGCGGGACGCCAATTTCAAAGCCGGCCGAAGCAATCTGTTTGCCGACAACAGCGGAAAGGTGTATCGCAAACCAGACCGCGGTTCGGAAAGTTACGATGCCATCAGACGCCGGAGTCCCGCGGACAAGAACGCGAAGAATAAGATCAAGCCAATGCCGCCCAAGAACGAAACAAGCATCGGTAAAAACGTCAGCCAAGCCGGCGGGCGAAGCATCAGCAAAAGCAACGCAAAACGACCAACGCGATCGAAGACCATCGCTGCACCACCGCCTTCACAGACCCGGACACTGGAAAAACAGTCAGCCCGCAAGCAGACGGTGAATAAACGGACGGTGAATAAACGGACGGTGAATAA
>CAMYKC010000108.1:10693-12034 GCA_947258865.1 uncultured Lysobacterales bacterium | reverse complement strand
ATGAGCAACCTGGCAAACCTCCTTGAAGAACAAGGCCGGACTCAGGAGGCGGAATATTATCGCAAGCAGGTTCACGCACACCGGATGAGAAATCCTTACTATCGCTATTATCTCGCACAGTCGGATGTTATCAATGGAGATTACGAAGCCGCGAGGGGACACCTCAGATTCGCCATCCAAAGGAGAAAGAACGAAGATCGTTTTTACTTTCTCATGGGTGTCAGCTACGCGATGAGCGGCGATCAGGATGCTGCTGAACAGTGGATGAGACAGGCAAAAGAGCTTGCAAAGGACAGTGACAGGCAGAATTACCAGAACAAGATCGACAGGTTGATGGGCCAGGACTCTGGCGATTGACGATATCTGATTCATTCCGTGACAATACCGGCATTTTCGAGATGGTCTTTCAGTGGTTTCAGCTGGCTCTCCCAGTTCTTCCATTTATTCACGGATCGCGTGTGGGCTTTCTCACGGACCTGCACCGCACTCGCTGTCGCACTGGGCGTTTTGTTCAGGTGGAAATCGAGACAAGCCTGTTCGAATTCCAGGCCAAGTTTTTCCAGCATCGAACGGGTTTGCCTTTCCAGGTCTGAAACCAGGTTTTCGTAATCGACCTCGATCAATCTCTTGCCCAGCACGTCCCGCCAGTGTCTGCTGAGCCGGTCGTAGGCCACGTAGTAATCACCAAGGTCATCCAGTGTGTATGCCTGCTTGAAATAGGACTGTTTGTACATGGCAAAGCAGGCGTCCATCGGATTGCGCCGAAGGTGGATGATTCGAGCGTCCGGAAAAGCCCTGGCGATGAATCCCAGGTAGAGGTAGTTCTCGGGGTACTTGTCTATGAAATAAGGCCGGCCGCTGAGCTTGTAATCCACCGCTTCGAGATACTTGCTGGCTATCAGTCCGCTGTTTTTATTTGCCGCAAATTCGACGATCCGCGGGTTCATGTAGTCCGTGCTCTGTACTCCGCTCACGCGCTTGATGACGATTCGCAGGAAAAAAGTCTCGTCGGCGCTTTCGACCTGCGAGTGGCTGGCAATGATCCGCTCGGTAAGGGTTGTGCCCGTGCGCGGGAGGCCAACGATGAAAATCGGTGTTTTTTGAGGCGCATCCAGATTGCCCGGGCCGGCTCCCGCGGCCAGCCAGTCCGCGTCGCAAACATCGATAACTTTGTCGATCAAGTCGATATCGCTGCTGACTTCATAACCTGCGGCTTTTGATTGGGCAGCCGCCGCATCACCGGCCAGCTTGTAATAATGGAACGCCTCCTCCCATTGCTCCAGATCTTCGAGTTCGTTGCCAATCGCATAGTACATAAAGATGTTTTTATCAGGAGGCAGC
>CAMYKC010000108.1:2488-10649 GCA_947258865.1 uncultured Lysobacterales bacterium | reverse complement strand
CATGCAGTCCGAGTTTCGTGTAGGTATTGGCAGCCATATCGAGATAGAACGGGCTGTTGGTGAGACTGGGCTCGTAAGCTCGCAGCAGGGCCACTGCTTCGCGATGGCGCATGAACAAAAGACAGAGGTCGGCCAGTTCTATTGCCGAATCGTAGCGTTTTGCATCGTGCTGGAGTGATTTCGAAAATGCCGCCACGGCTTTTTGATTTCGTCCTGCGGCTTTTTCCAGCAAGCCGGACAGGAACAAACCCTCGGGATTACGCTTGTCCTGCTTCAGGATTTCCCGTGCACAGTTATCAACCACTGCCCAGTTCTTTGCACGGGCGGCCCTCCTGGCGACAGCGCTGATTCGATTCAGATTGTCTTTGAAATGAGGTTTATTCAACCTGGATACCCGCGCTTTCAAGATGAGCCTTCAATGGCTGCAATTGCCAGGCGAACCGTGTCCACCGCCTGACCGAGGCCGTATGGACTTTTTCGCGCACCTGGACCGAAACCAGGGATTCGTACTGCACTACGATCATGCGGTCTTTCAGAACGTTTTGCCAGTGGCGCCGCAATCGATCATAAGCGACGTAGTAAGCACCCAGCCCCTTGAGCGAATATGAAATCTTGTAAGTACATATAACCACTTGTTTATAAATGGAAAAATAGGAATCCATCGGGTTGCGGATTAGGTGAACAATCCTGGCGTCCGGCCAGGCTTTCTGGGACAAGCCGATATCTGTGTACACCGCGCCAGCCAGGTCGAGATACATCGGGCTGTTGTCGAGCGACGATTCGTAGTGCCCCAGTAATTCGGCTGCCTCGCCGTTACGGCGTGCGTAGGAATACTGGTTCGCCAATTCGACCGCGGCATCATAACGCTTTTCGTCCCGCGCCAGCGCTCGTTCAAAAGCCGCCGTAGCCTTTCTCGCCCGGGCGGCCGCCAGCCGGAGCTTGTTGAATTCGTCGTTCATGGCGATATTGTTATGGAATTACGATTGTTATACTAGCCATCTTTTCAGGACATGACACCTCAAATCAATGAGCACTGACACCAGGGACGAAACTTCGCGAACAGCCGGTAGCTGGGACGCCTACTGGGAGGGTACGGGCGAGATCGCGGCATACTCCGCCGGCGGCGCCCGGCACCCTGGCGTGCTGGCTTTTTGGGGAGATTTTTTCAATACGATCAGCGGGCAGTTCGATTCACCGACCATTCTCGACATCGCCAGCGGCAACGGTGCGGTGGTCGAATATGCACTGTCCGTGCTGAAAGGGAATTGCCGTATCCACTGCGTGGACATCTCCGAGTCGGCAATTGCCAATATAGAAAAACGGTTCGAGTCGGTCACCGGGCTAGTGGCGGACGCACGCTCCATTCCCCTGGACTCTGCAAGCTTCGATGTTGTCACCAGCCAGTTTGGCATCGAGTATGCCGGCCTCGAAGCGTTTGACGAGGCAGCCAGTCTGGTGGCGGACGGAGGCTGGCTGGCGTTGCTGGTTCACAGCCGTGAGGGGCAGATCTTCGAGCAGTGCACCATCAATCTGGACGCAGTCACCAAGGTCCGGGAGTCGGATTTTGTAGGCCTGGCGGCTGACATGTTCGCGGCCGGATTTCAGGCCGTTAAAGGCGCCGACCGCGAACCGTACGACCGCGCTGCGAAAAAACTGGCCCCGGCTGTCCAATTGATAGAGTCGGTCATGACCGAATACGGAGAGGACGTTGCGGACGTTACCGTTGCCCGCTTGTACAGTGATGTGGCGAATATCCACAGCCGGATTCAATATCACGATCCGGACGAGGTGCTGTCCTGGTTGGCCCGCATGGAGCGCGAACTGGAAGCCTATGCCGGACGGATGGCCTCGATGTGCGATGCGGCGATGGGCGAAGCATCGTTCGAGCAACTCTGCGAAAAATTTGAAGGCCAGGGGTTCACCATGCAAACTCGTGGCCTCTTGCTGCCGGAGGACAACGAAATCCCACTAGCCTGGGCAATCATTGCGAAAAGGTAGGACAGCGAATTGATGATATTCCAGAGCTCGAAGGCAAGGATGAACTGGTCGCGAATGCCGAGGGATTGTACGAACTGCTGACCGTCGATCACCTGTGGGACCAGTGATCCCGGATCCGCTGCCCGGCCTGGCGATTTTCGGCAGCAACTCCTGCGAGAAATGGAAACAGGTTTTGCCACGATTTGATCAGGTAATTCGCGGTTGACATACGTCTGTCACTGCGGTTAACGTCCCATCGTGCTGCGTTGGCAGCCATTGGCCAGACAAGGAACTCGATCTCAAGTTCTCATAGAGTAAGATCGTTGATTAAGACAAGAATTCACCAAAATTTTCTCGTCCTGGTGCTAAGCGCCGGTGGACTGCTGTTTTCAGCAGAGTCTGTGCTCGCCGAACCGGCCGAATGGTCGGTGGCGCGCCAATGGAACGAAGAGCTGCTGCACGCCATCAGGAGGGACCAGGCCCGGCCGACCGTGCACGCGCGCAATCTTTATCACGTCTCTGCCGCGATGTGGGACGCCTGGGCATCTTTCAGTCCTGCGGCAAATACGGTGCAACATCACGAGAGCATGCGCAGCAACAAAATCTACGCCGCACGGAAAGAGGCCATCAGCTTTGCGGCCTATCGCTTGTTGAGTTGGCGTTTTGCCGAGTCGCCGGGCGCCGCCCCGTCACAGTCTTCGTTCGACGCCAGGATGCACGAACTGGGTTATGACCCGAACTTCACTTCTACCGTTGGCGACACCCCGGCTGCGCTGGGTAACCGGATCGCAGAGACTTACATCCTTTTCGGCCTCGAAGATAATTCAAATGAAGAAAACAATTTTGCCAATCAGTTTTACGAGCCCGTCAATGAGCCCTTGATTCCCACTCTGCCCGGCAACCCGGACATCACTTTCCCCAATCGATGGCAGCCGCTGGCGCTGGAATTTTTTATTGGACAGGGCGGAATCCGCCTGGGAGAGTATCCGGAGTTTCTCAGTCCAGAATGGGGCAGGGTCAAGCCGTTCGCATTATCAGAAGCCGACCTGGCCATTTACCAACGGGATGGAAATGATTACTGGGTATACCATGACCCGGGTCCGCCACCGAAACTGGGCGGTGACGGCGACGCAAGCTACAAAGCGGGATTTGAACAGGTCGTATTGTGGAGCGGTCTGCTCGATCCCTCGGATGGCGTGATGTTGGATATCAGCCCCGCATCCAATGGCGACAATACATTGGGAACAAACGACGGGCACGGCTATTCTCAAAACCCGGCAACCGGTTTGCCATACACACCGGAAATCGTACCAGCGGGCGATTACTACCGGGTTCTGGCAGAGTTCTGGGCCGACGGGCCGGACTCGGAAACCCCTCCGGGCCACTGGTTCACCATTGCCAATTACGTGTCGGACCACCCTGCAACGGTCAAGCGACTGGAAGGGCAAGGCCCATTGGTCGGTGACCTGGAATGGGACGTAAAATTATATCTGGCGCTGGGCGGAACCATGCACGATGTAGCTATTTCAGCTTGGGGCGTGAAGGGCTGGTATGACTACATTCGGCCGGTATCCGCCATTCGCCACATGTGCGACAACGGGCAGTCTTCCGATCCGACAGCGCCATCCTTTCATCCCCAGGGAATTGGCCTCCATGCGGGTTCCATCGAAGTGATCACCACACACACCGCAGCACCGGGGGAGAAGCATTTCCATTTGCAAGGTGAAGCCGGCCAACACATTGGCAAGATCGCAGTGTACGCATGGCGTGGACCGGATTATGTCGAAGACCCCGCCACCGACACAGCCGGCGTGGGCTGGATCCTGTGCGAGGACTGGTGGCCCTACCAGCGGCCCAGTTTCGTGACACCGCCATTTGCCGGCTATGTTTCAGGGCACAGCGCTTACAGTCGCGCCGCCGCGGTGATCCTGAGCCGGTTTACCGGAGATGAGTTTTTCCCCGGCGGCCTGGGTGTATTCCATGCAGAAAAAAATGAATTCCTGGTTTTTGAAGAAGGGCCAAGCGTTTCAATCAACTTGCAGTGGGCGACATATTACGACGCCGCCGACGAAACCAGCCTGTCGCGCATCTACGGTGGTATTCACCCAACGGCTGATGATATTCCGGGGCGTTTCATGGGGGCAGCGATAGCACAGGACGCGTTTGAGATGTCATTAAGCTATTTTGGTAGTGGTATTGAACGCAGGAGTCGGCACCTTCCCAAACGCCGGGTAATCTGGCGGCCTTGAGCCGGTCATTCTGGCCCTTTTTTCGTCACTGATGGCTTATTTCGATTCCAAAGGCTCCATTGACAGGGGGTCGGAAAGCAGTTGTATCGCGTCCTCCGTTCTCAACCAGGTGCCGCCTGGAGCACCCAGAAATTCCACGTTGACACTGGCTGTATTTCCCGCGTTCAAGTCGAGGCTCGGCGCCACGAGTGTCAAGCGCACAGTTCCGGCCGGGGTTGACGCAGGTTCGCTGGGCAGACAGCCTGGACAGAAGCCAGAGAATTGGAGCATCTCTACCTCAACCTCGTTTCCAAGATCCACATTGGACACCGAGCCCAAAGCCCATCGCGGCTGCTGGTCGGCATCATAGTAATACAGCACCACCACCAGGCTCTGTTCTGAGCCGCTGCCCTGGGTGGCTACAGTCAAGCCCCAGCCGGGATCCTCCGAGTTGAACCAACTGCCGGTAAAATCAAGCGTCGGCGAGCCGCCTGCAAACTGAAAAGGCTCCACGCACCATTGGCCTTGTTGGCCGTCGAGCTCAAAATCGAAAATAGCCGTACTCAGAGCGTTGCTCCGGTCGATGCCGTCGTCGCAGGCATCGTCGCTCTCATTACTGTCTGCAGCGAAATCAATTCTTGTGGCCCCGCCGGTATTGACGATGGCTTGCTGGGGGGGTGAGCTGCCGGGATCGTAGTAAAACTGGGTGGCCGTTCCGGTAAATACGCCGTCGATGACCTCGCCCAGGGCCAGATACCACAAGGGCGTGTTGTCTGTGCGGTAGGTATACAGCAGAAAAAACCAGGTGTCGCCGGAACGCTGAAGATCGAAACCGTGACCTGAGCGGCCGCGATCCCAATACATGCCCTGGTTGGGCGTGATCTTGGGCGGGTCCACCACGGTTGGTTCAGCCTCTTCGACGCTGAGCACCTGATCAACCGCCAGATCGGTGAACCGTTGCACCCATCCGCTGACCGGCCACTCGACCTCGAGCGTAACTACCCCGGTCGCTTCACCGAGACCAAAGTGCACCGTAGGCTCGTTGTGGGAATTGTAATTGCTGTTGTTGCCGACAATGCGCGTATGTACCTGGCCATCGGCGGTAGTAAGACGAACGATCGCACCCGCGCCGTCCTTGTTGCTGCGGGTACCGCGCACTCGAACTCGAAACCAGTGACCGGAGTCGGTGCCCACGTTTTCGAACAGGGATGGCTGCCGGTTGTTGTTTACCACGTAAAAATCCTGGTCGCCGTCCTGGTCGTAGTCAAATACGACAACGCCACGTGTCTCACCCACTGCCAAGGCGCCAGCCTCGACCGCGATGTCAGTCATTGGTTTGTCATTGCCGTTGTTTTCCCACAAACGCAGCACACCGTCGTTGAATTGATCATCCGCGTCGGAGAGGTCGAAGCTCATGCCGTTGGCCAGGATAAGATCGAGATCGCCATCGTTCTCGATGTCTATACCCGACGCCCCCCAACCCCAACCGCCGTCGCGAACCCCCCAACTTTCAGTGCCATCCTCAAATTGGCCCTGGCCATCGTTCAGATATAAGCGGTTGCCGCTAAAAAACCAGAAACAACCCCCCACACCCTCACATTCCGTCGGATCGTATATGGCGCTGACGAACCAATCCAGGTCGCCATCGTTGTCGATGTCCATTACCGACGAGCCCATACCGTTTTCATCCGTTCCCACTCCGGCCGCCTCGGTTTGGTCGACAAACACGCCATTGCCCTGGTTGTGGTAATAGACGCTGCTCTTAAAATCGGCCGCAATCAGAATGTCCTGCCAACCATCCCTGTCGACATCGGCAAATGCCGGCGAAAAGCCGGCGGTCGGAGTGGTGAGACCGGCGTTGTCCGTGTTATCGCTGAAGTTTCCCTGGCCGTCGTTGATAAACAAGCGGGTCTGCGGATCATTGCGTTGAATTTCCCCGAGCTGCCAAGCGGTGATCAGCAGATCCAGGTCGCCATCGTTATCGACGTCACCAAACGCTGCGCTGGTGGAATAATGTTTGCCCAGGTCGTGTTCGAAATCGACCTGGCGCGCTACGGCCTCTTCCTGAAAATGCCCCGTCCCGTCATTTATGTAAAGGTAATTTCGGGTCTCAAAGGTCACTACAAACAAGTCCTGGTCGCCGTCGTTGTCAATATCTGCCCAGGCACAACCCGCCGAAAGCGAATGCAGGTCCACGCCCGCCGCGGCGCCCACTTCTTCAAAAGTGCCGTCGCCTTTGTTGCGAAATAACTGGTTGGGAAGATTAACCCGGGTGACATAAAGGTCCATCCAGCCATCGCCATCGAAATCACCTGCTGCCGCGCCGCCACTCATGGTTGCCATATCGCCCACATCGCTGATCACTTGCGCGGTCAGGTCTGCATGCTGGTAGGCCAAACCGGCAGTAGCGGAGACATTCTCGAAATTACTGGCCGCCAACGTCAACGAAGGCCAATAACTGATTATCGACAGTAAAAATAGAAGGCTTAACGGCTTTTTCCAAATAGTGATCATTGCGTTTTTACAGGTAAGTCGACCGTAACGAGCACATCCTACTACGAAAGAGGAGCCAGGATACATTGAGAAGTTCATCGCTTCATTGCTCAACTGCCGTTGCTGTGGAGCAAGGATTTTTGGCGTGAGGCCCATCGTGCAGGTATCGCCGGTCTCCGGAACGAGGTTCGGGTTACTGCCAACCGCGGCCCTCCTGGCGACAGCGCTGATTCGATTCAGATTGTCTTTGAAATGATGATTATTCAACCTGGATACCCGCGCTTTCAAGATGATCCTTCAACGGCTGCAATTGCCGCTCGAATCGCTTCCAGCGCAGGACCGAGCCACTGTGCACCTTTTCACGCACCTGCACGGAACTGGCCGTGGCGCTGGGCGTGGTGTTGCGGTCGAATTGCAGGCAGGCCTCCTCGAAGTCCAGCCCGAGCCTCTCGAGCAGCCGGCGGGTCTGGCCCTGCTGGTCCGCCACCAGGTCTTCGTACTTCACTTCGATCAGGCGGTCGCCGAGCACGTCATGCCAGTGCCTGGCGAGGCGGTCATGGGCCACGTAATACTGGCCCAGGCTGTCCAGCGAATAGGAGAACTTGTAGGCCCAGGTAAACACCTGCTTGTACATCGAGAAGCAAGAGTCCATCGGGTTGCGGACCAGGTGCACGATGCGGGCTTCCGGCCACGCGCGGGCGATGAATCCCAGGTACAGAAAATTGAACGGCAGTTTCTCGATGAAGTAGGGCGCATCGCCCAGGCGGTAACGCACGGCGTCAACATAGCCCTTGGCGATGGCACCCATGTCCCTGCGCGCCACCGCCTCGATCATTTCCGGGTTCATGTTTTCGACGCTGGCGACGCCGCTGTCGCGCCTCAACACCATTTGCAGGAACAGGGTTTCGCCCAGGCTTTCGGCCTGTGAGTGGCTGGCGATGATGCGCTCGGTCAGCGTCGTGCCCGTGCGCGGCAGGCCTACGATGAAGATGGGCGTCTTGCCGGAATCGTCCAGCCGGGTATCCTGCTCGCCGCCGGTAAACCAGGAGGCGTCGCAGGTCTCGATGACCTTGTCGATCAGTGCGATGTCCTTGTCGACATCGTAGCCGGCCACCTGCGTCACAGCATCACCCGCCATCCGGTAATAGTCGAAGGCCTCGTCCCACTGCTCCAGGTCTTCGAGTTCCTTGGCGATGGCGAAGTACAGCGGAATGTTCCTTTCGGGCGGATCGTCGGTGCCGCTCAGTATTGCCTTCATCTGGTCGATGTGCGAATGATCCACGGCTTTTTTCAGGCGGGAAAACTGGTAGTGATTGCGCCTGTGGTTTGGAAAGCGTTGCAGCAGGGCAAGGTAGATCTCGCGTGCTTCTTCGATCTTGCCAAGGTAAACGCCGCAAGCTGCCAGGTTGGCCTGGAACAGATCGACGCCGGGTTGCAGCGCGTTGGCCTTCCGGTACCGCGGC
>CAMYKC010000108.1:0-2404 GCA_947258865.1 uncultured Lysobacterales bacterium | reverse complement strand
GATCTCGGTGTAGATCGTGGCGGCCAGATCCAGGTAGATGGGGCTGTTCTCAAGCGCCTCCTCGTACCTGCCGAGCAGCTCTGCCGCATCGCCGTTGCGGCGCGCTATCGAGTACTGGTTGGCCAGTTCGACCGCGGCGTCGTAACGGCGCGAATCCAGCTCCAGGGCTTTTTCAAAGGCTTCGATCGAACGCAGCGGTTTGCGCTGAACTTTCTCGGCGATGCCGCCCAGGAAATAGCCCTCGGCATTTTCCGGGTCCAGCCGCTGGATTTCGGCGGCGCAGGCGTGCACGGTTGGCCAGTCGCGCTGTTCGATGGCGCGGCGGCCGACCATGCTGACGCGGGATACGTCGGTTTTCATTGGTTTTTCATTCATGCCGATATTGTTATGGAATTGCGGTTGTTATACTAGCCCACTGCTCCCGCCTGGTCAGCTGGGGGCGCCAGCCATCCATCGATACTGGCGTTCTGGCAAGATTATTTCAAGTCGCTGGCGCAGGTCCCGGAAGAGCTTGTCAGCGAACATGGCCAGCAGGTTGCCGGCGGCACGATCGCCGGGCTTTACGGCGACGCGGCCAGGATTCACGCCAAGCTGCCGAATTACGATCCGCCGGAAGTGCTGGCGTGGCTGGAGCGCATGGACAGTGAGTTGACGAAGGCCGGTTTCTGGCTGGTGCCGGGGCACGATTTGCCGCTGGCCCGGTTACTGCTAGCGCGGTCCCCGAAGACGAAAACGGAATAGCGAGAAAGGCAATGGAAGAACACAGCGATTTTATGCACAGCGAAGAACTCCAGGACTGGATCAAGCAGCGGCTCGATACGGCCGTCAAGGAGCTGGCCGATCAGGGCATGGTCGAGTCCGCCGTTATCGAAGCCAAACCGGCTTGGGTCATGCCCACGGCCGGGCCAGCGGTTTCGACTGGTTTATCTGCGGCGACGCGCCGATCACGGTCGCCAACTCGAATGTCGCCGCCACGCCGCGCGAGGCAGCCCGGCATTTCTCCCTGCAGTGGCAGCTGGAGGCAGCCCGTCAGGGCACTGCGGGAGAGAGCCTGGCGCAGCGGGCCGAGGCGCTATTCGAACTGGTCGAGGAAAAGAGTCTTTGGCGGCAGGGGGATAGGGGTCAGAGTAAAGGGTCAGAGTAAAGAGTTAGTCCACTCTGACCTCGTAAAAAAAAGGGCCGCGTGAGCGGCCCTTCTTCTTACTTTACAGTCCCTAGAGACTGATCAGAACTTCCACGAAGCGCGGAGGTAGTAACCGCGGCCGAACATGCGATAGGTCGGCGGATCGGTCTTCGCGTTGAACCCAACGTCGATGAACGGAGGCGCCTCGTCGGTGAGGTTGGTGACACCACCGGACAGAGTCACGCCCCAGTTGTTGAACGTGTAGTTCGCCACGAGATCGTGGTACAGCTGCGAGTCGACCGGGTGGGTGTAGCCAGTCCCGAAGAAGACGGTGTCACTCTCGATCGAGCTGATGTACTCAGCCAGGTAGCCTACCGACAAGTCGTTCCACAGCCACTGCAGGGAGAAGTTGACCTTGTCGTCCGCGTAGGCACCGCCGTCCTGAGCGGTCGGGTCGGTGTAGCGGCCCGACAGGTCATTCTCGACGTCACCAGGGAACGCGACCTTGGTGCGCTCCATCAGGTGAGCCCAGAGAACCGCGGCTTCCCACTGGCCCACGCTCGAGCTGTAGCTCCAGCGGACCTCGGTATCGATACCCTTCGCGCCCTGGTTCGCAACGTTGAGCTGCGTATCCTGGACCAGGGTGATCTGACCGAACGAGTCACGCGTGATCAGCGCACAGGCCTGCGGGTTGAGGTCGTAGTAGCAGGCATTCAGCGTGTAGGCAACACCCAGTGAGCTGATGCCGTCCTCCAGGTCGATCTGCCAGTAGTCGACGGTGGTCGTAATGGAATGATCGCCGAACTCCGGTGACCAAACCAGACCCATCGTGTAGGTGTCGCCGGTCTCGGGCTGCACGTCCGGGTTGCCGCCGATGGCTGACCGGACCTGGCTGTCGCCCTGGACGAAGGGACCGCTGCCGCAGCCCGGAGGCGTCGGCACGTCGTTGACGCACGGGTCGGTGTAGGTCGGGAAGCTGTCAACCACGCCACCGAACAGTTCGGTGATGGTCGGCGCCCGGAACACCGTTCCGGCTGTACCCCGGAGTTTCAGGGACTCCAGCGCCTGGAACTCGACGCCCAACTGCCAGGTGTAGTCGGAATCCACGGCGTCGTAATCGTCGTAGCGGAGACCGCCCTTCAGGATGACCTCCTGCGTGCCGTTGTCGAACACCGGCGCGAGGACTTCCAAGAACACGGCGTTGTTGGTCAGCTTACCCTGGGTACCTGCACCCACGTTACCGGTGACGGCACCCGACTGCTTGCCGGAATCAGGCGTGTA
>CAMYKC010000107.1:6288-14486 GCA_947258865.1 uncultured Lysobacterales bacterium | reverse complement strand
CACGCCCGACGGCTCGACGGCCTACGTGAGCACGCTGAGCCTGGCGGAATATCCGCTCACCCTGGCTAAACAACCCTTCCTGTATGCCATCGACCTGGATGGGTCAAACGGTCCTCCGCCACCGCCGTCCGATCCGTGCAACTACGATGGAATCTGCACGGTGGGCGAAGACTGCGAGAATTGCCCAAGTGATTGCCCAGGACAGCTGAGTGGAAAGCCCTCGAAGCGCTGGTGCTGCGGAGACTTCATTTGCAGCAGTCGCGAGGACAGCGATATTTGTCCGCTGGACTGCGGCCCGGCTTCAGAATGCGGCAACGGCTTGTGCGAGGCCGGCGAGGATGCATGCTCGTGCGCGGCTGACTGCGGTGCGCCACCGGTCAACGAAATTGGACGTTGCGGGGACGTCGTGGACAATGATTGCGACGGCGACGCTGACTGCGCGGACGTCATTGATTGTGGATCTGATCCAATCTGCCTGTGCCTGCCAAAGAACGAGACCTGCGGTTTCGACGACCACTGCTGCTCGGGCGTGTGCAAAGGCAATGGGCGCTGCCGATAAAGCGAAAAGAGGAGCCGGAATCGGCTCCTCTTTCAATCTTCCACAACACGAACAAAAAACGCCCGGCACAAGCCGGTCAGCTTCTAATCCAGTGCAAATATTTCTCCGCAAGCAACCGGGGTACTCGGGACATACGTGCTGTCAACGGTCAATCCGTGCAGCACCACGGATCGCTTGTGCAACGGCTGCAGTTTCTCCGGGCGGATCTGGAACGTGGCTGCGTAGCTCAGGCTGCCGTCGGCGCCAACCAGGTCGAACGGCACCAGAGGCAGCACGACCGGTCCGTAATTGGGCAGGCCCTCACCGACACTGACAATGCCATCGCCGTTCGCATCCGCGTCCGGGGTCGGACAGCTTGAGTTTCTCCTGGGCTTATCCATGCCATGGACGTGTTGCGGATGCGGCTTGCCTGCTTCGAAGCCCACCGCTTCGATTTCTACGGTCAGATACTTGCCATCAGTGACCGTTATCCAGGCAATACCCTCAACCCCGGAATCGTTCAAGGATTCCAGAACCGCCATGTACTCTTGAGGTATATCGTCTGCAACGGCCATTGGCGCAAAAACCATGGCCGTAATCATAAAAATATAAACCAGCTGTTTCATGTCACTCTCCATACTCTTAATATCCATTACAAAAGGTCCCGGCCATATCCTGCAAAACCGGGTGTCCTCCCGTTATCGAACACTTTAACTATTGCCCTGATACCGGGCCTTACTTTATAGGCGTTGGGGAGCTGATTTTCCGTGACATAGTCACTGGCTTGCTGAATGCCAAGGCAATCGGGGATAAGCCTGATCTTACAAAATCACTACGCCCGGTTCTCCCGCAGCAACGAATAAACCAGCCAGCCCACCACCGCGATGGCGGCGAGCAGCCCGGCCCAGACCAGGATGACTTTCCAGGACAGGGTCTCGCTGATTTCCAGCCCGGCCGGGCCCGCGATAACCGTGCGCGCGCCCAGGGTGGCCTCGCCGGCCTCTCCCGTCTGGCGCAACATCTTGAAAATGCTGCTGTCGCCCAGCACGCTTTCCTGCGGGAATCGCTGGAGTGCGTCCTGGGCACGGCCACTGACCAGTTCGAAGGGCGGCGTGCCCTGGGCCAGGAAGACCAGCCGGTCCGGGCGCCAGCCCAGTTGCAGGCGCACCGGGCCGTTCGTCGTGCCCGACTCGATGCGGACTTTCCAATGGCCGGCACGTGCAAAGGCGGAAGGCCCGCTGCCGATGGCTGCAGCGGGTGATTGCACGACGCTGCCCTGGCGGGACAGGTTGTAGAAAATACCGTTGTGGGCCAGGCGCCAGCGGTCCTCCTCCTGCTGGCGGTGATAGATACTGGCCCGCACCACCACGTTGCCCTCGGGCAGCAGCAGGTTCACCCGGTCCACCGGCGGGTAGCCGCCGGCATCGAAGAGGGACTCGCCGGCGGTTTCGGCAGGCCCGGTGTCAGCCGGCGGTGTGAGTTCCAGCTCCAGCCATGCGCGTTCCGCCGGCGGGCGCTCACCGGTGTAAATACCGCTGACCACGCTCAGGCGCCACGCGTCCGGCATGTCTTGCCAGCTGATGCGCAGATAGTCGGCAATCTTGCGGGCCAGTTTCAGCCGGTTTTGTTCGATACGCGTCCCCTCGAACTGCAGGTCCGCAAGAGCCGCGGAGCCCACGTGCCGCCAGTGCTGAAGATCGTCGCTGGTATCCAGCCGCACAGCGCCGATAAAACCTTCCGGCATCGGCTCCCAGTTCAGTTCCAGGGCCTGCAAAGAGTGCTCGAGTTCACGGGCGTCGACCAGGTAACCCGCCAGGACTCGCTCTGCTTCTTCTTCATCGTCCTCGCCGGTGGAACGCTCGGTATCCAGTTCGAGGCGGGTGCGGTCCGCTTCCTGCAGCAGCAAAAGGCGCAGTTGCTCGGACTGCTGCGCCTGTTCGCCGTAGAGCGGGATCAGGCCAAGCGCGATCTCCTGCTCGGCGCCCCCGGCAGCGGCGGCGGGCCGCTCCAGCAGCCGTGGCACCGGCTGGCGGTCGGCATTGTAGACACCGGCATCGCGCAGGGCGGGATCGGTCACCGAGCGGTAGACGTCGAGCGGAACATCGACCGCGAAGAATTCAGCGTCGCCCTGGATCGCCAGCGGGAAACCGTAGGCGTAATCGTCACGGGAGGGCAGTTCCACGGCCCAGGCCACGCCATGAAGGACGGCCAGCAAGGCAGCCCATGATCCAGGCCATAACATGTTGCGAACGAAGGATTTCATGATGAATCGGATTCCGTTACCTGGCGCGGTGGCGCCGGGGCGAAGTAACCCACTACCAGCAGCAGGGCGCCGATGCCAATGAAGGAAACGATGCGCTCGACCGTGCCGGTGTTGCCGAGGTCGATGAGAAACAGCTTGATCACCACCAGTGCCATGAAGCCGGCGCCGGCCAGCCAGAGCGGTCGGCGTTGAATGCGCGCGCCCCAGATCATGCCGGTAAAGCCGAGCAGCCCCCAGTAAATCGACAGCGCCGTTTGCACGATGACCGAATCGTACAGGTCATCGGGATTCCAGGGCAGCGCGCTGAAGTGATGCACGCTGCGCACCAATGCGAAGGTGGTCAGTACAAAGAAAGCGGCGGCCAGCAACAGCTTGTAGGGTTGGAGCCAGGGCTCGAGCGCCGCGACCTGAGGCGTGCCGGCATCGCGTCGCAGAACGGCCAGTGACAGCGCGGCGGTCAGCATCGCGAACAGCATGGCCAGGCCGAAGGGGTTGAGCAGCGGCAGGTATGGCCAGGGGTCCGGCGCACCGGGCCGTTCCACGCTCAGCACCGCCAGGAAAATCACCTGGCCGGCGATCAGAAGAATACTTGCCCCCAGGTAAATGGCCGGATGGGCCGGCACCGGCCAGGCGAGTCGCTGGCGGAAGCGCCAGACCAGCAGGGCCATCACGCCCACCACGACAGAGGCGGCGGCCATGGCCCAGGCCTCGGAAGCCACCCGGTCGGTCCACCAGCCGGCTTCCAGGGCCAGCAGCAGGGTCAGCAGCAGCAGCGACAGGAAATGCCAGATCCCGGCCAGCGGATCATCACCCTCATCCATTATGCGCAACACGTAGGCCTGCACCCCCCAGGCCGCCGGCCAGGCCAGCCAGCCCAGGCCCAGCAGGAAATGCTGGTGCTCAAACTGGTAAAGGAGGGCCTGCAGGGGCAGCAGGGGCAGGAACACAATCACCGAGCGGCGCAGCAGTTCCCACTGCCGCGCCCGGCCCAGCCAGGCGCCCGCCCCGAAGCTCAGGCTCAGGAACAACAGGAATACAGGCAGCTCCGTGGGTGTGGCGAGCCGGTCGGTCGTCTCCTGCCAGCCCGTGCCCAGCCACCACAACGCGGCCCACACGAATAAGGCGAAGGCCACGACGCGATGCGCCAGTTCAAAACCCTGTTGCTGCACCGTGTCCAGCTTTCTCGAGGCGAAAAATGCACTGAGGCTGATCAGCACGCCACCCAGCACATTGCCGTTCAACACCGGCAGCCCGGCATCCGGGCGCCAGCCAAACTCCAGGAAAGCCAACCCGCTGAACCCGATCAAGGCAATGCCGGCCAGCTTGGCCAGTTGCCGGCCCTGGCGGGCGCCGACCCAGACCAGGGCCGCACCCTCGAGCGCCCAGGCGGCCGAGGTCCAGCGCGCGTCGAGCGCCAGCGGGATGGTGATGGTGGCGAAGGCCACGGCGAGCGCCATGTAGGATTCCACCATCAGGCGCAGCTCGGCGGTCTTGCGGCGGAACAGCCAGGTGGCGGTGAGCGCGTAGAAAACCGCGGCGGCGGCGGCGCTGATAGCCAGCCCGTATTCGGTGTCACGGACCAGGGCGGACTGCAAGGCGAACGCGATGGCCGGCGTGCCGAACACCAGGGTGCCGTCGACGATGCCGATACGCTCGGGCGGCTGGCGCAGGGCATAGAGGATGGCGATCGCCTGGTAGAACAGGAAATGCAGCACCAGGAATGGTTGCGTGCTGGCCCACAATTCGGGCGTGTAGTACTCGTAGCCCCACAAGCTTCCGATCAGGAAGGTAAAGACGAAGCCGATCAGGTTCAGTTCGCGCCAGGCACGGAACCAGGCAATGCCGAGAATGGCGCCGTTCAGCACCAGGTAGTAACTGAACAGCGCGACATGGCTGCCCTGCCCGGTGGACGTCAGCACCGGCGCCAGGAAACCGCCGACGATGCCGAGGATGGCCAGCGAGTGCGCATTCTGCAGCACCGACAAGGCGCCAACGCAGGCCGTCAAAGCCACCAGCAGGAAGAACGCCAGCGGCGCGGGCAGCAACTCCCAGATGCGAAAGGCGGCGAAAATGGTCAGGTAAAGGATACCCACGCCGCCGCCCTGCAAGCTCAGGGCGTAAACCCGCGCCTTGTGGCGCAACCGCCAGCCGATCACCAGCAGGATCACACCGGCCACTGCCACCGCCAGCAGGCGAAACTCGATCGGCACGACCAGCAAGCGGCGGTCGATCGCATACTTCAGCAAGAATGACACGCCGATGAAGGAGACGATCACGCCCACCTTGACCGGGATGTTGCCGGTGGTCAGCCAGGTCTTGGTTTTGTCCAGGAGCGAGTCGAGAATGGACGGTCCGGCGGGCGCGCGCTGCGGCCAGCCCCAGGGTGATTCCGGTGGCGATTCCGGCGGCGGTTCCCGGTCCGGGGGCTGCGCCGCTTCGGGCGCAGGCGGCGCCCATACCTTCTCCGGAATATCAACGGGCTCTTGCGCGGGGATTGCGGGTTTGAACTCAGGACCAGGTTCAGGAGCGGTGCCGGTCGGGGCCGCTGACTCCAGCGCGCGAATCCGCAGTTCGAGCTTGCGCACTTGCGCCAACAGCAAGCCCAGCACCGCGCCCCCAATGGCGCCCAGTGGAAAAGCGCTGCCCCCACCGGCAATCAAACCGCCGATGAGGAAGCCGACAATCGCATAGCGCCAGTACATATGCGTACCCTACCACGGGCCGCGAAAAGAGGCCGCGAATAGGGGCCCCGGATACCTTTAACGAATACCTATTACAGGGGCCGCAGGCAATCCGCCCTCTACAAGTCCTGCGTATCTTTACAGGGCTTGAAGATAAATGGAATTGACGACTCGGTTCCGTTTTCGCCCGGCCCCGAGATGGTGGCTTTCAATGCCTTGCCGGTAAGCCGGTACTCGATGCTGGTGGGGAAATCGTGTTCCGGGTTTTCGAACCGCACCCAATCCTCGCCGCCGTCGGTGCGGCTAAACTCAACCGGCGGGCGACCGCCCGGCTGGGCGGTGAAAGTCGCCAACCCGTCCACCCGGGTAATTCTCATGGACTCGAAGGCGACCATTTTTTTCCCTTTGAGCATGCGGTTCATGCCTACGGTTTCGCCACCGGCCGGTGGAAACCAGGTTTCCTCGATGACCCCGTTGTCTGAGTGCTGACACCAGTGTCCGGCCAGAAAGTCGAGCGCCTGGCCGGCCAGCGCGGCGGGCGCGATGAAAAGCCCCAGGCCGGCAATGACCGAAAGTCCTGATAGGGATAATGATGTACGCGGCATGGTTTCCTCCGTCTTACGGCTGTTTCACAATGGACCCAGTCTGCCATACTGTTTCGACGCCTGAATTGAACAAAAGCGCAAAGTCAGCATGAATAATTCGATTCGATACCGGGAGACCGCTCCGCCAGCCGCCCTGCGGCGGCACGTGCAATGCGCCTGGCGTTTGCAGGGACTGCCGGAATCCGGGCAAATCGACACCATCTATCCCGACGGCCGCTGTGAACTGATCGTGCACCTGGGCGGGGCGCCGTATGTTCGCACCGCGGGGCAGGACTGGGCACAACAATCAAACCGCCTGTTCTCGGGACAGTTGCGTCATGCCATCCAGCTGAAATCCGATCGGGCCATCGATTGCCTGGGTGTACGGCTGCAGCCAGCAGCCTCGGCGGCCCTGGCGCAACCATTGCTGGCCGGCCTGCGCGATCGCATCGTCGATTTGGATGTGGTGGATTCAGATTTTGCCCATGCGCTGCGTTCAGCCGTGGGTGATATCTCCGGCGATGGACCGCCCCCGAGTCTCTGGCGCCTGCTGGAGGCCCGCTTGCTCGGCTATTCCATTGATGCGGCAGTGGAGCGAACCGTGCGCGGCACCGAAGAACAGCACGGGCAGTGCCGGGTGGCGCAGCTTGCGCGCGACTCCCGTATCAGCATTCGCAGCCTGCAGACCCGGTTCCTCGATGCTGTTGGGCTCAATCCCAAGGAGTTCGCACGAATTGTGCGTTTGCAGGCCACCCTTAAAGGCCTGGATGAGGGTACGGAACCACTTTCGCAGCTGGCCGTGAGCGCCGGGTTCGCCGACCAGGCGCATGCAAGCCGTGAACTAAGGCGCCTCACCGGCCTGACGCCGGCCCGTTTGCGAAATGCCCTGCACGCACAGCGTGATGATGACCGCACCCTGCAGATGGCGGCGGCGTTTATTCGTGGGGTGGGCCAAGCCCGCGATTGATTTGGTAGGAGTGTGCCACGCGGTCGATCATGGGATTAACGTTAAGTCTCCTCCAGCACATCCCTACGTGCACTCCGCGCCAGCGGCTGCTAAGCGGCGAAATCCGCTGCGCCTGGTCAATGCACCGCATCCGGCGCCAGGATGCGGGATCGCTCGGCAATGTCTTTCACGAACTTGAGAATCTGCTTGGAGGAATAGCGCCGGGCGGGTTCGAGCTGCCCCTCATTGGTGGTGCCGATGAGCTGGCCTTGCGGATCGAAAAATATCGCAACCGGGATCCCCCGTGACAGGCTGACACCTAACTCGGTGGCAACGTGCCCGTTCTGATTAAACTTGCCCACATCGACATTGACAAACTGAAACAGGTTCTCGGTGTAACGTTCAACTTCCTCGCTGTGCAGGTTGCGGTGCAGGCTGCGGCAATCCATGCACCAGTTGGCGCCGAAGGTCACCATCAGGAATTTTTCTCCCTGCTGGGCGGCGGCGCGGGCGGCCGCCACTTCGTCGGAAGCATCGTCGTCGCCGTCGTAGGGCAGATCGTTTTCATCGAGTAGTGCGGACAGGGGATCGCGCGGGCGAAACAACGCATCGGTCAGCTGACGGTTTTCCTCCTCCAGCTCCGCCACCGCGTTTTGCTGTTGCTCCAGCGTGTGCCGGCTGACTACCGTGAAATCGCCAAGCATCAGGGCAGCCTGGTAAAGCGCGAGTCCGCCGATGACACCGGCCGCGAACCCAATGATTGCTGCAGATTTCCACATTAATTTCAGCCCTGCGTCCAACTTATGTAGGACAGTCTGTGTATTTATTATTACAGAACTTGGCGAGTCCTCAACTATTCACGCCATTTCAATATATTACGACGCTTTTGTTGCGCAACTGCGGGCCATGTGCTACATCTTAAAGAAGCCGACAATGTTAACGCGGCCCCGCAGGAGACCGATATGAAGTTCCGGTTAGCACTTTTTACCACGCTATTGATCGCGATTTTTTCACTTGATGCGATGGCCTGCGGGGACAGTCTTTATCGGGTCGGCAAGAGTGTGTCCTACCGTGTTTACACCGCACCGTTGCCGGGCAGCGTACTGGTCTATGGCCAGTCCGAGGGCGCCAAGCAGTTGGCCGAAGCGCTGGCCCAGTCGGGTCATGGCGTGCGCCTGGTGGACAA
>CAMYKC010000107.1:0-6114 GCA_947258865.1 uncultured Lysobacterales bacterium | reverse complement strand
TCGCCGACAAAGACGAGATCAAGCACTACCTCAAGGCGATCCACAAGACGCTGAAGAGCAACAAGATCTAGAGGACCAGCCTGGTCGTCCAGGAACGTCACATTCGGGGGAGTAATGGCCCGCTGCATTAAGAACTTGATGTCAGTGTCACCGGCTCTGCTGGGTATCCTGACTCTTCTTTTCGCGGACCTCGCCCTGGCGCAGAGCCAGAAAAAGGGCGACGGCACACTGAGGATTGAATAACAGTACATCCGTACCGGGGATTTCAAAGACGAAAACTTCACGTTCGATTACTGGACCACGGATTCACACATCGCCCTGCTGTCCGGAGACTACGCGATCACCGACCGTTGGACCGTCTCCGCCGCGCTTCCGTATGTGCAAAAACGTTTCAATGCCGGAGAACTGTTCGGCGGCGATCCACACAATCCCAATGATCCCTGGTGGATAGATTTCGTTCCACCCGACAAACGGTTCATCGACGACGAAAGCTATCACGGTGGTTTCCAGGACGTCTCCTTTGGCGTGTCATACCTTGCCCTGGAAGGGCCGCTGACGATATCTCCGTACATCGGCTATGGGTGGCCGACTACCGATTATCCCTTCTACGCCAAGGCGGCTATCGGTCAGAACCTGTGGACCCTCCCCGTCGGGGCGTGATTCAGCTACATCCCATATTTTTCGGATTGGTATTTTAACGGCAACCTGGCCTATGTCTTTTCGGAAAAGCCCCTGGATATCAATATCGACTATTGGCTGACTCACCTGTCGGCAGGTTACTGGTTCAAGCCGAACTTTTCGATGAACGTCTTTGTGGGTGCCAAGTGGATCCGTGACGGACTGGTGATGCCCTGGGATTTCACCCACGACCCCTTCTATGGCAATTACCCGGATGAATTCGACACCATCGAGTGGTGGCAGCACGACCGCCTGCTCAGGCACCGTTTTGTCAACCTCGGGATCGGTTTCGATTACTTCATGAACGAGAAATACCTGTTGTCCGGCACCTATTTCACAGGCATCTGGGCCGAACAAACCAACGAGGTTGATCGGGCCTTCACATTTGCCCTGACCCGCTACTTCAGCGGGGAATGATCAAAGCTTGACCCCAAACTCAGCCAGCGTGGCCGGCAGCCGTTCCCGCAGCGCGGCCTGGCGTTCATCCAGATCGCGAAGGATGTCCTGGTAGGCGGGCTCCTGTTGATACTGCTTCAGGCAATGGGAATCATGGACCAATGGACCCCAGTGCAGGCGCCGGCTTTCCTTCACCTGTAACAGCAGTTGCAATACCTTTTCGTGCCGCTGCAGTATCGCCAGATTGCAGCTCCGGTAGATACTGACCCAATAGATATCACCCCACCAGGGACCCTGGTCGTTCCAGGCTGCCAGCGAGTGCGCCAGTTCGGTGGTTTCAGCCTGCCCGGCGCCGTCCAGGGCATTTACCAGCGTAAAGAACGCTTCGAGTTCCGCTATCGAGCGCGCTGTGTCATTCATCACCGAATCAGGCAGGCCGGTGGTGCTGAGAACATGGATGGCCGACTCGAACTGCCCGGTTGCGTTGTACGCAAACGCCAGCAGGTAGCGCACTTCCATATCGCCCGGCTCCTCGATCATCAGGAATTCGGCGATGTCGATCAATTCCTGATATCGGCGCATCAGGAACAGCAATCCAACGCTGGGCCGGGGTTCCAGCCGCTGCGCCGTTTCATAGTCTCCGATCAGGGTATAGAGTTCTGCCAATTTCGCCAGGTGATCGGGATTGCCCGGTTCGAGGTCCCGGGCGCGAAGGGCCCAGGCGATGGCCTCGTCCACCTCGCCGATCAGTTCTTTGAGCCACCCGATCAAGCGGTAGGATTCCGCATCATCGAACAGCCCCTCAATTCTACGGATGACCGCACGGGCCTCCTCCTCCCGGCCCGCCCTGCCAGATTTACCCAGGTAGTCTCCCAGCGCGGCGTGGCGGGAAAGGGATAACGGGTCGAGTTCCAATGCACGTTGGTACAACCCGGTCAGTTCTTCGAAAAGGTTGTATTGCGGCTCATAGGTGTACCACAGGGAATTTGCATAATTATTCAGTGCATCGGCGTTGTTCGGATTCAGTTCCACGGCCCGGGCGAAGGCGGTTTTCGCTTCCGGCATGCCGCGCGCCCAGTAGAACTCACCCAGCGTGTTCTGCACCTCGGAGAGGTTCGGATTCAGCGACAACGCCCTGAAAACTGGTGCTTCTGCGGCCTCCACGTCGCCCAGGTACAGCAGGGCGCTGGCCAGGCGGCTGTGCGCCAGCGTTGACTCGGGGTCCGCCTCGATCGCTGCGCGGTACAGGCGCACGGCTTCCCGCAGCGTGTCCATGTTCACGACCTGCTGCCCCCGGACCTGCTGGTCGTAATGCCGCGCGAGCAGCATCAGTTCGTTGGCGTTCACGTTCCGGGTGGCGGGTTCCGCCACCACCGCATTCTCGCCTGGCAGAATGTAATTCACCACCTGCTCGGCGATCGTCTGCTGCACGTTGAGCAGTTCGTTCGGGCCGCGATACGAATCCCCGCAACCCGCCCGAGCTGGTCGCGCAACTCGTCGCTGAGCCCTTCGCTCAAAAAGGAATCATTCGGATTTTGCCCGGCATTTTCAAAAGGCAAAACGGCGATGCTATTGAGAACAATCGAGACCACCCCCGGGCGAGCCTCCTGCGATTGCAGGGCCGGCTTGATCAGGAAAAACAGGCCGGTGGTGCCTGCGACCAGCAAGAACAGCGACACGGCGATGCTGGCCTTGCCGCGCCGGCTGGCGATGGTGGTGCGTTGCAGGCCTTCGGAGGTCAGGTCGAAAGTCCAGGCGAGAAACATCGCCACCGGAAAACCCACCACGAAGCCGATCACGGTCAGCGTGGCCACCCACTGCGGCAGGAACAGCTGCTCGACGACGGTGACCAGGACCTCCGTTACACCCCAGGCAACGGCGCCGTAGATGGCGGCGGACTGCAGCACTTTGCGCCGGCGCAGTTCGCTGAAAAACGAGTTATCCGCCATGGTTCAGAATGGCTGCTTGGTTTGGCACATTAACCAAAGAATAGCCTATCCAGCCGCACTCAACATTCGCGAAGAACCCCGCAATCCATCCAAGTAACGATTACTTGTTTGGTATTCTAGCCAATCGCAAATTCGAAAAAGGAATCGACATGGAACAGATCCCGATTTTGGCGCCGGCCGCCGTGCTGGTCTTATGGTCACTGGTTATGCTGCTGTGGATGACCGCAACGAGGTTTCCCGCGTTCGCCAAAGCGGGGCTCAAGATGGGTGAGGCCGAACCCGGTTCCCGTTATGTCGATGTCGAGTCAATGATGCCGGCCAAGGTGAATTGGAAATCCCACAACTACACCCACTTGATGGAACAACCGACCATCTTCTATGCGGCGGTCGTGGTCCTTGCCCTGGCCGGCGAAGGCAGTGGCATCAATGCGTCCCTCGCCTGGGCCTACGTCGGGATCAGGGTGGTGCACAGCATTTGGCAATCGACCATCAACATCATTCCGGTTCGCGTTACGCTGTTCACGCTGTCGACCCTGTGTTTGTGGGTACTGGCCATTAACGCGGTGAGAGCTACCCTGTTCTGAGCCAACGGAATGAAAACCCACTACCTCAGCTATGGCTCCAACCTGCACCCGGTTCGCTTGCAAAAAAGAATTCCTTCAGCCTCCCTGGTCGGTACCGTTGAGTTGCCCGCCCGGGCGCTTTCATTCAGTAAACGCAGCCAGGACGGATCAGGCAAATGCACCATTGCGGCGGCTGGCAGCACGCAGGCCGTGTTCGGCGCGATTTACGAAATCGACCCACGGGAAAAGTCCCGGCTCGATCGGATAGAAGGCGCCGGCGCCGGATACGACACGCACTGGGAGGAGCTGTTGCTGAACGGTGTCCGGACCAGGGCATTCGTGTATGTTGCCTCAAGCGGCTACGTGGACGAAAAACTGATGCCCTATCGCTGGTACAAGGAAATGGTGCTTGCCGGCGCCAGGCACCATCGCTTTCCGGCAGCGTACATCAGCGCCTTGAGAGCAGTGGAGGCGGCTGAAGACAGGGATAAACAACGGCGGAAGGCCAATGAAGAGATTCTGAGGGATTTGCTCTGATGAGCAGGGCCGGATACATCATTCCAGATATCGGGAATGTATCCGGCTCTTTTCTGGCTTCCCGCAGATCCAGCGCTCGATAAAATCCCATTCCCGGATGCAGGTGGCGACTTCTCAGGGAACGAGATTTAAGTACTAGTCCTTTCCCCCGCCCAGCAGGAGTGCCTGTCTTTTCGTAACAGGTCGACTGACGTGGAGCAGTTCGAAATCGTCCAGGTAAACCGTTTTGGATGTCCCGGCGTACTGGGCATTCCTTGAATTGGCGTAATCGTGGGAATTCCTGGGATTTTGATCAGTCGCGACCGTCTTTCCCGGTTGAGAAGCGCATGCGCTGATGAAAATGGCCAATATTACAACAAACATCCTTTTCATTGTGTTCCCCTATAAACCTGATGAATCAGGTATTTAACAGCTCCCTTAAAATAGAAAACTGGCGAGCATAAACAGATCAAATACAACAACATTTGCTAAAACAAATTTGCGCATTAGATATTTTCCCTTTGAAAGCGTCATAAGTTACCGTTGTCTTAATACATGCATTATTTGTGCCATCTTTATTTTCTAAGGATTTAATACATAAATAACAATGACTTAAGGATTTTCACTGGACGAATAATGGCCTTTGGGCCAGAAAAATGTGACTTAGAATGTCAGTTGCAGGACATTCTCCGTAACCGCTCCTTGTCCCCGCAGTATTTATTGGGCCTTCAATTCACAAACCACACACTGTGGGAGCGGGCCAGCCCTGGCTCTTATTCCTCTACAGACTTGAACGCCCCTGTCTGCAAATGGAAGCGGCCAGAAACCGCGGCGCCGGGATCTTCGGAAAACGCGTCGAGTTCCAGGGTGCCGCTGATGCCGAAGGCCTTGGTTTGCGTATCTTCTGATCCTGGTTCGCCCTGGGTCAGCTGGGCCCATACCGTGAAGTGGTCGATTTCCAGATGGTTCTGGCCTTCGATCAGTTGATAGGGGTCCATGATCAGCGACAGCCGCCACGGCGGGTGGCCGAAATCGGAGCTGGCGATCAGCTCGATCACCGGATAGCCCTTGCGGATAAAGTCCGGATTACCCGGCGTGGTTTGCACGCCATAGTTCGTGAATGGCTGCTGCGGAATGCCATCGACCGTGTACTCGATATTCGCCGTACCCGTTCCCAGCAGGCTGTCCGGGATCATGGCAAACAGGCCCGGTGAGTCGGATTCCGCCGCATCATAGGTCTCGGCCGCGGGTAGTGTGAACACCGAGCTGAATTCGCCGGATACCTCCATCTTGGCGCCCGCCCCCGGATCAAAAACCGCGCCAAGGTCCGGCCAGTCGGTGGCAGGCTGATCGAGCTCGGACTGCACTTACGCGCGCCGGGTGTCGATGTAGTTCCGGATCGAGGCGCTGCCTTGCTCCACCGCTGCGTCCGGCACGGTGCTGAAGGGCTGGGTCAGCTCACGGGCCTGGTCCAATTTGGCCAGCAGCTTTTGTTCATCCCACACCTCGTTCAGCAGGCGCTGCATTTCCTGGCGGTAGCGGGTGCGCACTTCGGGCACTTCCCACAGGCGCTCGCACAGGTAGCCACGCGCCTTGAACGACTTGGGCAGATCCCCTGGCAGGAACGGACCCGGATCCCAGAAAGCGGAATCAGGGCCCCAGGGAATGAAATAGAAAAAATCCGACTTGGGTTCGCGATAGATGTAAAAATTATTCCGGTTGCTGGCGTAGCCATCCCAGTGGCCAATCAATACCTCGCTGGCCCACAGCGTGATGAAGGCGTCGAGATCGAGCAGTTTCTCGAATGCAGCCAGCGGAATGGGTTCCGGGCTCTGCAGCAGGTCGTATAACTCCTGCAGTTTCTCGTCCCCATCGTGTTTGCCCCATTTGTGCACGATGCGGTTGTATTCCTTGGAGGTGAAATCCCCGGCGTAGCCTTCCCACAGGTCGCCCTTGGATTTCTTGAACAGGCGCTTGATGAAGGGTTTGCGGACCGACTCGACATGGGTGTA
>CAMYKC010000106.1 GCA_947258865.1 uncultured Lysobacterales bacterium | reverse complement strand
GAAGAATTGTCTCAAATTGTCACACGTTCGGCAGGAATACTGCAGATTGGGGTTGATAATGAAGGGGCAGTCGAGATTGCGCGGCGCTCTCGGGGCACGCCAAGGGTGGCCAACCGCCTGTTGCGGCGAGTGCGGGATTACGCCGAGGTGAAGGGCGATGGCTATATCAATCTGCCGATCGCCGCCGCAGCAATGAAAATGCTGCAGGTGGACGAGCAGGGATTCGATACCATGGATCGCCGCTTGCTGAAACTGGTCATCGAGCATTTCGATGGCGGACCGGTGGGCGTGGAAAGCATTGCGGCCTCGTTGTCTGAAGAGCGCGGTACGGTGGAGGACGTACTCGAACCCTTCCTGATCCAGCAGGGTTATATAACGCGTACTGCCCGGGGAAGAATGGCGACCTCGAAAGCCTACCGGCATTTCGGCCTGGAGAAGCCGTCCGCGGGCGGCAATGATCTGTTCAATGCGAAATAGGATCCTGTAACCCCTTTGGCCGGTTCCAGCGTTATACAAACATGAATGAACTAAAGACGGACCCTTTTGTCTGGCAATTAAGAGTGTATTTCGAAGACACCGATGCCGGAGGAGTCGTATACCACTCACGCTACCTGAACTTTTTCGAGCGGGCCCGCACGGAGATGCTGCGCGCCATGGGCGTGTCGCAGACCGAACTCAAGCAGAAACACGGTTATATTTGGGTCGTGCTCGACATCAGCGTTAAATTCAAACAGGCGGCAAAGCTGGATGATGAATTGATCGTGACGGCCGAGTTGGACTGGGTCAAAGGTGTGCGGCAGGGTTTCAGGCAGCGTATGACCAGAAAATCGGATGGAAAACTGGTGGCGGAAGCGGACTTGACCGCCGTGATGCTCCACGCGGACAGTCTCAAGCCGGCGCGCGTGCCGGCATGGATTAAGGAGAGGCTTTTACAAAATGCAGAATGAACTACAAGTCTGGCAGCTGATCATGGAGGCCAGTTGGCTGGTGAAAGCCGTGATGGCGCTGCTTTTAGTGGCATCGGTCGCTTCCTGGATGATCATCTTCCGTAAAAGGCAGGTGCTGTCGAAGGCGGAAAAAGAGGCCAATGGATTCGAAGAAAAATTCTGGTCCGGCACCGACCTGACCGCCCTGCACGAAGGCATCACCTCGAGCCACCGAGTGACCCGGGGTATGGAGCGGATTTTCGATTCGGGATTTTCTGAGTTCCTGCGCATGAGGCAGCAG
This sequence comes from uncultured Lysobacterales bacterium, assembly GCA_947258865.1. Taxonomy (GTDB): domain Bacteria; phylum Pseudomonadota; class Gammaproteobacteria; order Xanthomonadales; family SZUA-36; genus CAMYKC01. Next base: position 9,577 of record CAMYKC010000106.1, on the reverse strand, counting down.
GGCCGCATGGGCCCGAACGCCATGGTTGAAGGATCGCAGCGCTCCATGCGTATCGCGCTGACCCGTGAAACCGAAGACCTGGAACACCATCTGAATTTCCTGGCAACGGTCGGGTCGACCAGCCCTTACGTGGGCCTGTTCGGAACCGTTTGGGGCATCATGACCTCGTTCCACCAGCTCGCCAATGTCAACCAGGCCACCATCGCGATGGTGGCCCCGGGCATTTCCGAAGCGCTGATCGCCACCGCGATGGGACTGTTCGCCGCGATTCCGGCAGTCATCGCCTACAACCGTTTTTCGAACCAGGTCGAAAGGCTGGAAGTGCGCTACGACAATTTCAAGGAAGAATTCTCCAGCATCCTGCAGCGCCAGGCGCACCTGCTCAGCGAGGGGTAGCCATTCATGGAAACCCTCAGGAGACGCCGCCGCCCGATGTCAGAAATCAACGTCGTACCGTATATCGACGTGATGCTGGTGTTGCTGGTGATTTTCATGATTACCGCCCCGCTATTAAACCTGGGTGTGGAGGTGGAACTGCCCAAGGCTGACGCCGAGCCGATGGATACACAGGAAAGCGATGAGCCGCTGGTGGTGACGGTGTTACAGAACGGAGACCTCTACCTGAACGCAGGTGGTGATCTGGATGGTACGAGCAGCGGCTTGATCGACCCGGAATCGCTGGTCGTCACGGTCTCGGCGATTGTGCGCCGAAATCCGGAAATCCAGGTGCTGGTCGGCGGGGATGAGCGCGCCAGCTATGGCCAGGTATACAGCGTGATGGTTCTGCTGCAAAAAGCGGGCGTCACAAAGGTTGGCCTGATGAGCGACCCCGCGGAACTCGGCTATGGTGTAGAGGCTGAATCGGAGTAGATCGTGATTTCCCGGCATGAGATTGCTGAACGGTTCCGGGTATTCGTCGCGGCGATCGGCGTTCATGCCCTGATGGCTGCGTTGGTGGTCCTGGGGACGATGGACTGGCAGCCGTTCCGCCAGCAGCAGACGGTTGGCCTGACCATTGAGGCCGTGATCGTGGATACCAGCGAAATCAAGCGGCAACGTGATGAGGCCAGAAAAGCGCTTGAAATGGAAGAGCGCCGGATCAGGCGGAACGAAGAATTGGAACTGCAGAGACAACGGGAACTCGAACAGAAGCGCAAGCAGGAAGAAGAGGCAGCCAGGCGTGAACGGGAACTCGAAGCCCAGCGCAAGCGTCAAGCGCAGGATCGCCTGCAGCAGCTTCGGCTGGAGCGGGAGCGTAAACTTCAGGACGAGCGCTTGAAGCAACAGCGTGAGTTGGAACAGATTCGCGAGCAACGAGAAGCGGCTGATCGTCAGCGAAAAATTGAAGAAGACCGGCTCAGGCAAATCGAGGCTCGCGAGGAGAGAGAAAGGCAGGATCAACTGCTCCGCCAGCAAGAACTGCAGCGTCAGAAACAGGCCGAGGCCGAGGCCAGGGAATTCCGCGCCGGGCAGATGGCAACCCTGAGCGATAATTACCAGGCTGCGATCCAGTCTTTCGTTACGCAGAACTGGTTGCGACCGCCGACCGCCCAGCCGGGCTTGCGCTGTACGCTGAAAATTGTTCAGATTCCCGGCGGTGAGGTCATCTCGGCGGCCATTGCCGGAAAGTGTAATGGCGACGAAGCTACACGCCGGTCGATCCTGGCGGCAGTCGAGCGGGGCGGGGCGCTGCCTTACCGCGGTTTCGAGGATGTATTCGAAAGAGAAATTGACTTTAATTTTATTTATGACGGTGATTGACAACGTGAAAAAATTAATCTTCCTTTTCCTGGCCCTTGTGGTGGTGCGCGCTGCTGAAGCCCAGCTGGAGATCGAAATCATCAGCGGCAACCCGAGCGCGTTACCAATCGCGATCGTCCCCTTCGAATGGCAGGAGGCCGGTGCGCCCCCGATCACCCGTGTTGACGAGATCATATCCGGCGACCTTTATCGGTCTGGTTTATTCGACCCGATGGAAGTCGAGGACATGGCGGAACGTCCTGTGGACGAGGAGGGAGTCCGGTTCGGAACCTGGCGCCTGCTGAAGGTCGACTATATTGTCATCGGCAAGGTTCGCACGCCCGCGGATGGCCAGGGTCACGAACTCGTTTATCAGCTGTTCGATGTGCATACCCGGGACCGGATGCTGTCGCGGGTGACGACCGTTGGTCCCGGCGACCTGCGTTTCGGTGCGCACCGCGTGGCGGACGCCATTTACGAAGCCCTGACCGGCGTGCCGGGGGCTTTCTCGACCCGGATCGCCTATGTGACCGCGACCGGTCTGGGTAATGACCTTCACTATGAACTGGTCGTCGCCGACGCTGACGGATTCGCGCCGCAGTCCGTCGTAGGCTCGCCCGAACCCCTTTTGTCGCCCGCCTGGTCGCCGGACGGGCGAAAAATTGCCTACGTCTCCTTTGAGCAGGGCAACTCGGCCATTTACCTGCAGGATGTATCGACCGGATCACGTGAACTGATTTCCGGTGGCAAGGGCATCAACGGTGCGCCTTCATTCTCGCCGGACGGCAGGAAGATGGCCCTGACCCTGTCCCGTTCCGGCAATCCGGAAATCAATGTTCGGGACATGGCCACCGGCCGCACACAGCAGATCACGCAGCACTGGTCCATCGACACGGAACCGGTTTGGTCGCCGGATGGCCGTTACATTTATTTCACCTCGGACCGGGGTGGCCGCCCGCAGATTTATCGCGTCCCACCCGGCGGAGGCAACCCGGAACGCGTCACGTTGGAGGGCGATTACAATGCACGTGCCAGCGTATCACCCGATGGGCGCAGAATTGCTGTGGCGCAAGGCAGAGGAAACGAGTATCGTATAGCAGTCTGGGACATTGAGACTGAGAGATTTACCATTCTGACACCTGGTACGCTGGACGAATCGCCCAGCTTCGCTCCGAACGGCAGCATGATCCTGTATGCAACCCGGGAGGGTGACCGCGGCGTTTTATCCGCGGTATCCGCGGACGGCAGTGTCCGCCAGCGGTTGATATTGAGCGAAGGGGACGTGCGGGAGCCCGCATGGTCACCAGTTATCAGGTAGAATGCAAACGATATAAATTGCGAGGAGCCGTAGAGGACGGCTCAAAGATAAAAACCAGGAGGAAACGATGAAAAGCGCATGGAGATTGACTCTCGCACTACTGATTGCAATGACTCTGGCAGCATGCCAGACAACACAAAAAGCCGCGCCCGCGCCTGAACCTGAGCCTGAACCGGTAAAACCACCGGTAGAGACTTCGGGAGCGCCGGACCCGCGTGATTACACGGATTCACGTAATTTCGATAATCCCGAGAGCATGTTGTCCAAGCGGGTGATTTATTTCGATTTCGACAAGTCCACCGTGCGCCCTGAATATCGCGGCATCGTTTCCGCGCATGCAGCTTACGCAGCGTCGAATCCCAGCTCCCGTATCACGCTGGAAGGCCATGCCGATGAGCGCGGCACACGCGAATATAACCTGGGTCTCGGCGAACGGCGCGGCAATGCAGTGTCCGGCCTGATGTCCGCCCAGGGCGCCAGAGGCAGCCAGTCGACCGTTGTCAGTTACGGTGAAGAACGCCCGACCTGCCGCGTCAGTGAAGAAGACTGCTGGTCCATGAATCGGCGCGTGGAGATCGTCTACACCGCGAGGTAACCATGACTCGTCGCTTTTCCAATAAGGCCCTGATGGTCAGCTCTGCGCTGGCCATCGCCTTTTCCACCCTGTTACTCAATCCAGCCCGTGCCCAGGAGGCTGACCCTGCAATGATGACCAACCTGGTGCTGCAGGTTCAGGAGTTACAGGACGAAGTCCGCAGCCTGCGCGGCCAGCTTGAAATGCAGACCAGGGAACTCGAAAACCTCAAGCGGCGTCAGCGTGACCAGTACCTGGATCTCGATCAACGCATTTCCGACATTCGCAACGCGCAGCCCGTGATACCGTCAGGATCCGCGGCCGGCGACGCCCAGCCCCGCCCACAGGGTCCGACGGTGTCGCCATCCCTGGATGCTCCCGAAGTGCGAGACCCGATGGAATCCCAGTCTGAAGTCGTTGGGATTGGCGAACCGACGGTTCAGAGCCAGGCCGCCCCGCCATCGGCAGCGGATGAAAAAGCGGACTATGACCAGGCTTTCCAGGCGCTTAAAGAGCTGCGTTACGCGGACGCAGCCGAGGATTTCCAGTCATTCCTGGACCAATATCCCACCAGTGAGTATGCCGACAACGCGCAATACTGGCTCGGCGAATCCTACTACGTGACCCGCAATTACGATATCGCATTGACCGCATTCCAGGGCTTGCTGGATCAATACCCGGAAAGCCCGAAAGCCCCCGACGCCCTGCTGAAAATCGGCTACACCTACTATGAACTCGAACAGTGGGACAATGCGCGGGCCGCGCTGACCCAGGTGCAGGAAATGTATCCTGACTCCACGCTGTCGCGCCTGGCCGAGAACCGCCTGCGCAGCATGCGCATGGAAGGCCACTACTAGAGACCCCAGATAGCCCCGATATCACGGTTCTGACTGGTCCATACGCACCTGATTGCCGCATTTCCTACACCCCATGGCGTTGGCTATGGGGTTCAGTCCAATACGACGAATCAGGCACGGCTGTCCTGCGTCAGCTCCTGCGAGATCGGGGCTATCTGGGGTCTGAGCCCCATTCGCGAGTCAGTTTTTCTCAATCTTTGAAATGCGTACCCGCATAAGCCAGGTACTCCGACCGGTTCATCCCCCGGGCCTTTGCCCGAATGTCGATTACCTGCAGAATGGCCGGCCTGATCGTAATGTTGATTCTCTTGGCTGGGCCCAAAATTGGCTCGAGATCAACATCAACATATGCCAACAGTGCTGTGCCTTCATCCGGATAAAATTCAGCCATGTCTACAGTTTCAGATGGTAAGGGAATGGATTCTCCATCCTCCGCCATTACTTCTGTATGGAGCAGAATCGCCTCACGGGCATTCTCGATGGCCTCCGCCATGGAATCGCCTGCGGAAAAGCAGCCCGGCAAATCCGGAACGGTTACCCCAAAATTCTGATGGTCATCTGTATGCAAAATGATCGGGTATCTCATGGAATCTCCATTTGCTCAACGCTATTTATCCCAGCCAGCATCTCTGAACATGGCTTTCACAGTACCCGCCGGAAAATCCTTCCATGGGTGAACAACGATCACTCGTCGCCCATCCGCATGATCGTAAACTTGGTGACTGCCTCGGACTCGATTTAGCTTGAAGCCATCGTTCCTGAGACGTCTAATGATTTGACGACTGTTCAATTATACACACCTATACACATAGATTTGCATCTTCCCGATTCAAATTTATGCATGACACGAAATCAGGAATACCGGAAATCTGCCCGAATAGTCGTAATCGATCTGACCGACTTGCCAGCAACAACTACAATGTGCATATGCAGGAAAACAGGAAAACCCATGCCATTCCAGAATCCCGCGAGGGTATGCTGAAAATCACCGAGATTTTCCATTCCCTGCAGGGCGAAGCTTTGCAGGCGGGCCTGCCCACCGTCTTTGTCCGCCTGACCGGCTGCCCGCTTCGCTGCACTTACTGCGACAGTGAATACGCGTTCTACGGCGGCGAGTGGATGCACTTCGACGACATCCTGGCCGAGGTCCGAAAGTACGCGACTCCTCATGTCTGCGTTACCGGCGGAGAACCGCTGGCGCAGAAGCGATGTGCAGAACTGCTCTCGATCCTGTGCGATGAGGGATTCCAGGTTTCGCTGGAAACCAGTGGCGCCGTCGACATCAGCCAGGCAGACCACCGCGTCAGCCGCGTGATGGATTTGAAAACGCCAGGTTCCGGCGAGCAGGACAAGAACCTGTGGACCAACCTGCAGGAAATCGGACCGAAGGATCAGATCAAGTTCGTGATCTGCTCACGCGGTGATTATGTATGGGCGCGAGAGCAGCTGCGTGAGCGCCGGCTGGACGAATTGTGCGACGTGTTGTTTTCCCCGGCCTGGGAACAGCAAAGTTCCCGGGAGCTGGCCGAGTGGATCCTTGAAGACCAGCTACCGGTGCGGTTCCAGATACAGCTACACAAATTATTGTGGGGCGACGTCCCGGGCAAGTGATCATGCATACAGCGAAAAAAGCGGTTGTACTGGTATCAGGCGGACTCGATTCCGTCACGGCACTGGCGATTGCGCAGAACCAGGGCTTTGATTGTTACGCCCTTTCGGTGGACTACGGCCAGCGCCACCGTTCCGAGCTCGATGCCGCGCAGCGGGTCACTGATGCTGCGGGCGTGCCGCTCAAGGTACTTCCATTGGATCTGCGCGCCATCGGTGGTTCGGCATTGACCGACGATATCGATGTACCGGAAAGTGAATCTACCGGCATCCCGGTGACCTATGTTCCGGCCCGCAACACCATCATGCTTTCGCTGGCGCTCGCCTTTGCCGAGGTGCTGGAAGCCGACGATATTTTCATCGGCGTGAACGCGGTGGATTACTCCGGTTACCCGGACTGCCGGCCCGAATTCATCGAGGCGTACCAGCAGATGGCCCGTCTCGCGACCAAAGCCGGCGTCGAAGGCGGTGAAATGACGATACACACGCCGTTGATCGACCTGACCAAGGCGGACATCATCCGAAAAGGAAGCGACTTGGGCGTGGATTACTCACTCACGGTTTCCTGTTACCAGGCGGATGGGGAAGGGCGTGCCTGTGGCCGGTGCGATTCCTGCCGAATTCGTAAAGAGGGATTCAGTGCAGCAGGCATTCCGGACCCTACCAGATATGCCTGAACATTATGGAAATTCCTTGAGCATTAAGGGTTTTTCACCTACAATTCCGCCTCCTCCCGGGGGCCGTTAGCTCAGTTGGTAGAGCACCGGACTTTTAATCCGATGGTCGTAGGTTCGAATCCTACACGGCCCACCATTTTTCAAAGGTCCTTACCGGACACATGACCGGACACATGGTTAACACTTTGTTCGGTATGAACTGCTAGCCGTCAGGTTAATTCACCACAATCTTTCAGTTTACTCTGGCACTTGACTCTGACCCCATAACTATTTGGGGTCAGGGATCCGACAACGCTTCACACAACGCCACGTTATCCGTTACAACGCGTTCGATCGGAATCTCGCCGGACAGGTTCAGCGAAGTGATCTCATAACTGACCAGCGCGGATTCGCAATCGGCGAACTCGATGGTCAGGGTGCCGTCACCGGCCGGGTCGGTCACGGCCGACGGTTCACCGGCGTCGAACAGGCCGCCCGCGGTCACGAAAATCTTTAGATTCGCGGTATCGCCGCTGTATGGCCCCTGGGCGGTCAGCCAGCGGTGGCCGGGGTCACCCAGGATGGCTTCGACATCCTCAGGCGGGCGTTCCGTGTCGTAGGTGAACCAGGCGGCAAACACTTGCCTGATCACTGGAAACACCGCAATCAGCAATCCCTGGCCATCGGTGGCGCGGTTATACCAGGCGTCGTTCACGCCGGGGTTGATGACAAAGCCACTCCCAGCCGCTTCAGGGGTGTATCGCTCAACCTGGTCCATACCGACGTGCGGGTTCCCGAAACTGATCGTGCCGCCGATGGCGTAAACGAGGTCGTCGACGGCTGCGCTGGCGAACCGCGCCCGGCGAGTGTTCATCGGGCTGACTACGGTCCATTCACCGGCTCCAGGGTCGAAGGCTGCGACGTCATTGAGGGCGCCCGGGCCGTTGGCGCCGCCAATCGCGTAGATGCGACCGTTCGCCACAGCGGCGGTCAGGCTGTATTTCGCCATGGGCATGGGAGGACCGACGGACCAGGTATCCGTAGCCGGATCGTAGATGTCCAGGCGATTGTACCGCGAGGTGTCTCCATCGAGCGTACCGCCCATCATGTAGATTTTGCCGCCAAACGCCGCGGCGCCCAACAGGGCCCGCGGGATGGGTATGGAAGACAGAGTCGTCCACCGGTCGGTTGAAGGGTCATAAGCCTCTGTCGTTCCGACCAGGTTATTTCTTCCTGCTCCGGCGAAAACGTAAATGATGTCGTTCACGACCGCCGCGGCATGCCCGAACCGTGCTGTCGGCATGCTGGTGCGTGTCTGCCAGGAGTTACTGGCCGGGTCGTAAGCCTCCACCGCATCCAGCGGTGTTTGTCCGTCGGTTGTGCGGCCGCCGATTACGTAGCACTTTCCGCCTACAACACCGGTGACCGGCATACGCCGGCCGGTGGGCATTGGCGCCATCGTCACCCAGGAATCGGTGGCCGGGTCGTAGCGCTCGTTGGTCATAATGCCCCGGTCCGACCCGCCGGGAAACCCGCCCACTGCGTAGATCCTGCCGTCAACCGCGCAAGCGGCGACGCTTTCCCGGGCCGTCGGCATGGGCGTCACGGATTCCCAACTGTCTTCCTGGGCCGCCAACAGGGAAACCTGAAGCGTGGCCATCGAAAAAAAGATGAGGATTGGAAATCTTTTCACAGCAGGAATGGTATCTAAGCCCGCCCGTCGCCGCAAACGTACCGGACACATGGTTAACACTTTGTTCGGTATGAACTGCTAGCCGTCAGGTTAATTCACCACAATCTTTCAGTTTACTCTGGCACTTGACTCTGACCCCTAAACTTCCGTCCCGGCTCCAAAACGCGTAACTGTCCTTCCAGTCTCCGTCGGTTAACCGGGTTGTTGTCCCACCGTCCGGCGCTAAAACGTAGAGGTTGTGTTTCCCGTGTTGACCGCCGATGTCGGAACTGTAGACGATGTGATGGCCGTCTGGCGCCCAGGCAGGGTAGCTTTCCTCGTAGTCGCCGTCCGTCAGCTGTGTCTCCTGGCCGGTTTGCAGGTCATAAACAAACAGATCAAAAATGTACCCGCCCTCATCGCGGGTGCCTTGCTGGCGATGGTAAACAATGCGTTTGCCGTCGCTGGAAAACTGTGCATGGGCATCGTAGTCGGGGTCCTCGGTAAGGCGCCTTAACGCTCCGGTGGATTTTTCGAACAAGTGAATATCCGACTGCCCGCCCACACGGTAGGAGTTGAACAGGATGAATTGTCCGTCAGGCGAGTAGCTCGGAAGCCAGTCCCAATCCTGGTCTGATGCCACCGGGCGCAGTTCGCCGGTTGCCCGTTCATATTCGAAGATGTCGGTCTTGCCGTTGTCGGTTACCTGAGCCACCACAATGAATTTTCCATCGGGTGAATAGGCTCCCGAATTTGTGAGAGTGTGCGAGAGATCCGTCTTGTCTCCGGTTACCAGGTCCATTTCATAGACTTGGGCATCGTTTTCAGCCGCTCCCTCCAGGCGGGCGGCCATCGCAAGAAACTTTCCGTCCGCGGAAGCCCCCTGAACCTGATACTCATCATGATCGGCCGTGGTGATCTGCTCAATGACGCAACCGCTGGGATCCACCAGCTTTGCGAATGGGCTGAACGCTTCTTCCGAAGCAGTCTGCTCGAGCACGTTCTGGGGTTCCTCTGCAGAACAGGCGATGAACGTGGGGAGGAACGCCGCAATCATCAGCGTGGAATTAGTAGCGCGCCAAAGTGACTGCCTTGATCTGTGGTTGAATGGGATCATGTCATCACCTCTGTTGTCTCACGCTGCAAGCCGAA
>CAMYKC010000105.1 GCA_947258865.1 uncultured Lysobacterales bacterium | reverse complement strand
AAGTTCACCGTGGATGTTCTCACCAGCACCCTGGCGCCAACCAACTTGTTCTGGACCAATCCCGAAGCCATCAAGGAGGCATTCGACACTGGTGGCATGAGTATACTGAGGGGCTGGCGGAACTGGCTGCATGACTTGCAGCACAATGGCGGCATGCCGACGATGGTGGATGCCTCGCCGTTTGTCAAAGGCGACAATGTTGCCGCAACACCGGGTGCCGTGGTTTTCAGGAACGACGTGCTGGAGCTGCTGCAATACACGCCCACCACGGCAAAAACATGCGCCTTGCCCACGCTGATCGTGCCGCCGCAAATCAACAAGTATTACTTCCTGGACCTGGCGCCCCAGCGCAGCCTGGTGGAGTACGCCACCGCGAACGGTCTGCGCGTATTCATGGTGAGTTGGCGAAATCCAGGGCCTGCACAGCGTGAGTGGGACCTGGATACTTATGTATCCGCGCTGTATGAAGCCACAGACGCCATGCTGTCAATTACCCGGCAACGGCGATTCAACGCATTGGGTTTCTGCGCCGGCGGCATCACCCTATCCTGTTTCGCCGCGCTGATGGCGGCCAACGACGACAGGCGCCTCAATTCCATCGGCTATGCGGTGACGCTTCTGGATTGGGACACCAGGGCGATGATTGGCATGCTTCACTCCAGGAAACTCATCGGTAAAGCGAAAAAGGCTTCCCGTGAGAAGGGCGTCATTTCAGGCAAAGACCTCGGCGCGTTGTTTGCCTGGTTCCGGCCCAATGATCTGGTGTGGAATTACTGGGTCAACAACTATTTGCTGGGCCGTAATCCACCAAGCTTCGATATCCTGGCCTGGAACGACGACAGCACCAACCTGCCCGGTGCGCTCCATGGCCAGTTCCTGGATATCTTCCTGAACAACGATCTGGCCCATCCGGGAAAAGTGAAGGTGCTCGATACGCCCATCGACTTGCGTGATATCACGGTCGATGCGTTCGTGACCGGCGCCCTCAATGACCACCTGACCCCGTGGGCGGGCTGCTACAAGACCACGCAGTTGCTGGGGAGTAAGAATATTGAATATGTACTGAGCCATGCCGGTCATATCGCCAGCCTGGTCAATCCTCCCGGCAATCCTAAAGCCAGCTATTACGTTGGCGGCAAACCCGGACCTGACCCCGACGCCTGGCGCGAAAAAGCGGAACGCCGCAGCGGATCGTGGTGGGAAATCTGGGTCGAATGGGCTCGCGAGCGCTCCGGTGAAGAAAAAGCAGCACCAAAATCCCTGGGAAACAAAAAGTATCCTGCCCTGGATCCTGCTCCGGGAAAATACATCAACACCTGACTCGAGCACGGTGCAGGGTGAGTGGCGCTGTAGTTACTCCAAAGGGCTATCCGGCAGGTGGGGCAGCATTGCACAAACATGGGTGCTTCATGCATGCGGTAGCGGACCTCCCCGCCAGTGTAGCCTCCTCAAAAACAGCTTTATCTACCATCAGCGAACCTCTGGGCCTTTCTGAAAGGGGACGGGTTCTTTTTTTTGGCACCGTTTCCTTTGAATCATCTGATCTTTTGGATCACCGCCATTGCCGTGTCATGCATGCTGCGATAAATTTTCGCCCGTCGGTCACGGGCGCTGTCAGGTGTAACGCCCCGGTTCAGCCGCGTGTTGCCTCGGTAAGCTTCAGCTTCGTTAATCACCTGGAAAATGAGGAGGCCCAGTTCGGTCTCGTTGATGTCATGGCGCCGAATGTAATTGCGCCATTGTTGCTTGAACTCCGCGGACTCAGGTTCCGTGGCACACAGCACGACAATCCCCTGCAATTCCGGAATGACACTATCAATTTGCGCCGGTTTGGGCTCTGCGCTCGTGATCCTCACTGTTTTGGTTTCCTGGGCAAGCAATGATGCCGAAACCAGCAGCAGGACGGTGGTGGAAATTGTAACGCGGAAAATCATGTTCATAAAATTGCCGGAAGTGTGGACTACGAAAAGCATACTCCATTCACGATTTCGCTGATTTTGCGGAGTGAACATCAGGGTCGGAGTAGAAGGTTCAGGCCAGGGTCTGGTTCTGAATATCCGGCCCCTATTTTTACTATTCTTTTTAGAGCCTGCCGCGGCAGCCGGCTTGTCATTCCATAAGCGCCATCTATACTCAAGAGAGAAGGGTTTAGAAACACAGGGGGTACCGAGGACAAGCGGCTTTGAGTCTGCGTACAGTCATCAGCTTTATTATCGTACTCGCCTTATTGGTTGGCATATGGTACTACCTGCGCCCGGGCGATCGTCCGGAACCTCCCGTCGATACGCCCGTCCCGGTTCTGTCACAAATCCCCAAGGCTTATTGGGCACAAGCCGACGGCACGATAACGATCGAGGCCGAAACGGCCAACGAGGGCTTGACTTCCATCGAGTCTGTAGAAGCCACGGGCCGGGTACGCCTGCGCTACCTCGTCTATCCGGATTCCCGGGTGGTGATCTCCGCCTTCAACGTGTGGATGGGCGATGCCAATCTGGAAGTCAGGTTTTTGTTTTGGGACGTTCAGCAGGAGCGGCTGCGCTGCACGGTGTTCTACAGTGACCGGAACATCAACGGCAACCTCGCCAACAATCGCATCGTGATTCCGGCCGGCACCCCGGTACTCGGCCACACTTACGACCGTCGCGGCACGAATGGATCCTGTGGTGGCGCGGTCCGCATGCTGGATGCCGAAGCGCCGGACCAGATTCGTGTCGTCCACGAGCCGGCGCTGGGCCGCTTTGGTGTTAACGCCGCATTCACGGTGGATTACGAGGGCAATGAGGTGACCGTAACGCTGGATGCAAGCGGCAACTTCATCAACCGGCCGCCGGTGGCCAACTTCGAGCTGTCCGGTCCGGGCGTGGAGACAGCCGATGACGGCTGCCCGATCCCGGTCGCCAACACACCCGAGGGGCTGGAGATGAGCCTGAGCTCAACCTCTTACGACCTGGACGGTAATTTCCCGGAAGAACTTGACATCAAACAATCCCGTGCCGACATCGCCTTTGAGCAATGGGCGCGCTCGACGCCCGAGGGCTTCCGCTATCTCGGCGAGGGCCCGGACGGCGGCACCGAACTATTCAAATCCAGCGAGGATCACCAGTTGATCCTGTGGGTGACGGACCGTCAGGCGGCGGAGGCACGGAAACTTTGCCGTTTCCGGGTCAAGGAACCGGAGTGAGCGGATGCATTGGTTGATGCCCAGGAACGTGGATATGAACGCAGGTAAAGCCTGGCGCCTGCATGGGCGATGGCGGTACCTGGCCCGCTTCGCCGCGATCTTCAGCCTGCCCCTGATGCTGACCAGTTGTCCGGTGCCCTTGTCCGAAGTAGGAGATCTCCGGTTTGCGTCACAGGATCCGGAGCTCTCCTGCACGGTGACGGTGCGCAATGCCGGCGCACCAGGCGGCGCGCCGCAGATTTCGCTCACCAATGTGGCACGGCACGGTGATGGCATCGACCCCGCCATCGTGCGCCCCTACTACATCGGGCGCGACTGTTTCACAGGCGTTCGAGAAGCCGAGCAATGGGGCTACGGCAGTGAGACGGGGGCGCTGGCCGACTGGCGGCGCTTTTACCCACGACGCATGGCACAATTGGCCGCAGATCCATCGCTGTTTGAGGCTTTTCCAGGCACCTGGTGCGAGGTGGCTGGCAGCGCCCGATGTGAGCGGGCAGGTGGCACCATCGGCGAGTGCCTGCCGTCGCCGGCCCTGTTCCCCGAGGATATTGCGTTGCAGCCCTGCCCGCCATTGCCCGACCCGGTCGATACGCCCGGCGCGGCGTGTTTGGATATCAGTTGCGGCGCGGGTGATGCGACTTGCGCGCTCACTGCTAACAGCGGCGAAATCCAGTTTGGCCAGGTGCCGGTGGGCGCCGCAGGGGTGCATGGCCTGGTGCTGAACCACTGCGGGGAAGACGGCGATGACAACGTTGAGCTGACCGCTGACGGCGCGATCATCAATGTCACGCCCTTCGCCGACTTCACGATTCCGATTCCGGCGGACCCGGCTAACCCGCAGCCCGCCGAAAACGCCTGCTACCCGCCGAGCATCGCCAACAGCGCCGTGCGTGTGCTGGCGCCGGGCGAGGACTGCACCATCCCGGTGATCTTCAACCCACAAAGTGGTGGACTGCACGAAGCCAACACCACCATCACCAGCAATGCAAGGCCGGATTTCAGGGCTGATCTTTCCGGCAATGCCCAGTCGGGTTCCCTGTCGTTTGCGGTGGCCGGTGCGCCGGTCGACGTGGCAGATCCCGCCGAAGTTTGTTTCGACAACCGCACAGGTGGCTGCACCGTGGCTTTGCCGCTGGAGATAACGAACACCGGGGTGGGCGTTATCACCATCAGCGATATCCGTTTTGAGCCCGTGGACCAGCGTTTCGAATTCGACCCGCCGGTGGCGGCGCCGCTCACGGTGCCTGGCGGGCAATCCCTGACGATTGGCTTCAAGTGGTGTGGCGGGGCCAGTCAGACCGGTGACGCAGACCTCGTCATCGAATCCAACGACCCGAACCCGGACAATGCCTTGCTGCGTATTCCGGTCACACGCACAGATGTCCAGGACGGGTGTCCGTAGCGACAGCCTCGAACAAGCTGTTTTCAGAGCCTCAAATCGGTATCCGGGTCGCCAAAATACCGGTACATGCGTAATGCGCTCTTTACGACAACACCACCGTAATTGAGCGTGGCATGCTCGCGTGACATGGTTCTTCTCTACTAAGTCTAGGTGACAATGCCGGCTTTTTCCGTGGAGCTTGCATGTCTTCTCAAATCCACGCTTTGCCCGCAGAACTTTTCGACGGTTGTTTAAAATGTCCGCCCGGGAAATGGTCGAGGCTCGGGCAACCCAGCTCTAATTGCTTGTTAAAAAAATGATGAGTGATGGGTGTCAATACTTCTTTGGCTTACTCTTTGTACCGCCTCGATTTAGGAGTAGGATTATGAGTCGGATGCACTAAAAAGAAAGCGATCCAACCACACCGGAATTCAAACTGTTTTCGAGGAAATCGACATGTTCCCGAACCGAATCCCTTCAGCAAAAATGCCGGCACTGGCACTCGTCCTCTTCCTGCTCACCGGTTCGCCGGCTCTGCAGGCAGACCACACACCCGACCCTTCCAACGTTACCGTCGCCGGCAGCCTCCAGGAAGAACTCGGCTGTCCCGGTGACTGGCAGCCGGACTGCGCCGCCACCCACCTCGGCTTCGATGCCGAGGACGACGTCTGGCAAAACGTGTTCAACGTGCCGGCCGGTAACTGGGAATACAAAGCGGCGCTCAACGACAGCTGGGACGAGAATTATGGCGCAGGCGCCCAGCAAGACGGGCCTAACATCGCCCTCGACCTCGGCGGCGCCACCGATGTCAAGTTCTACTACGATCACAAGTCACACTGGATCACCGACAACGTCAATTCGGTGATCGCGGTCGCTCCCGGGAACTTCCAGAGCGAACTCGGCTGCTCCGGCGACTGGGATCCCTCCTGCCTGCGTTCCTGGCTGCAGGATTTGGACGGCGACGGAATCTACACCTTCTCGACCGACGGGATTCCCGCCGGCAGCTACGAGTGCAAGGTCGCGATCAACGAATCCTGGGACGAAAACTATGGCGACGGCGGCGTACCGGGCGGCGCCAATATCCCGTTCGTGGTGCCCGCCGACGCCACGATGAAGTTCGAGTATGACTCGGACACCCACATCCTCACCATCGGCGCACTGGGTGGTACCGACTACGCCATCATCCACTACTATCGCAGCGACGGTGATTACGGCGACCACACCACCGGCGATTACAACGATTACTGGGGCCTGCACCTCTGGGGTGACGGGATCGACGCCAGCGAAGAGACCGACTGGCCCAACCCCAAGCCCTTCCTCGGAGAGGACGAGTACGGGCGCTTCGCCTGGATAAAACTCGCCCCCGCTGGCGGGCCGGTCAACTTCATCGTGCATCGTGGCGATGTCAAGGACGGTACGGATGCAGACCGCGTTTTCAACTCGAACGTAACTCCTGAAATCTGGATAAAGCAAGACGACGGCAACGAGTATTCAACCCAGGCTTTGGCCCAGGGATTCGTGACCATTCGCTATCACCGGTCGGATGGTGATTACGGTGACTACACCAGCGACGACTACAACGATTTCTGGGGCCTCCATCTGTGGGGCGACGCAATCGATCCCACCGAGGAAACCGGCTGGACCACTCCCAAGAAGGCTGACGATATCGACGATTACGGCGCCGTCTGGCAGGTGCTGCTCCAGGATCCGTCACAGCCGCTGAACTTCATCATCCACCGCGGCGATAACAAGGATCCAGGGCCGGATGAAAGCTTCACACCCAACGTAATACCCACCGTCTGGAAACAGTCGGGCGACGAGGAGATCTATGCCCAGCGCGGCGCTGCTGAAGGTTTCGCCACCCTGCATTACCACCGCCCAGCCGGGGATTATGGTGACTATGGCAGCCCTGACTTCAACGATTTCTGGGGCTTGCACGTCTGGACCGGCGCCGACGATCCGACGGACTGGCCGGACCCGATCCGCCCATCCGAGATCGATATTTTCGGCCCGGTGTTCGAAGTACCGCTGGTATCCGGCGCGACCGAGCTTGCCTACATCCTTCATCGCGGTGACAACAAGGATCCCGGGCCCGACCAGTTCCTGAACCTGGTGGTGACCGGTTACGAGGCTTGGCAGCTGCAAGGCGCCGATCCGGACAACCCGTATATCCTCCCCGTTCCCGGCGCGATGCCCGCTAACCCTGGCAATCTGCGCAAGCAGAAGGCCTACTGGATTGACGAGCAGACCATCGCCTGGGACGTGGCCGAGGACCCGTCCAATACCTACACGCTGCACTTCTCGCCCGACGCCAGCCTGACTGCTACCGAGACGGGCATCACCGGCGGCGACAGCATTGTGCTGTTACCGGGCGAGCTCAGCGACGAGGTCAAAGCCAAGTTCCCGCATCTTGCCTCCTTGCCTGCGCTCGAGATCCAGTCCGGCGATCTCGCGCTGGTGCCCGGGATTCTGCGCAGCCAGTTTGCGGTTTCGGCGGTTAACGGCGAAGGCAACTCGGTAGACGCGACGGGCCTGCAGATCCCCGGCGTCCTCGACGACCTTTTTTACTATGACGGCCCGCTCGGCGCCGACGTCTCGGGCGGAGCGACGACCATGCGACTCTGGGCGCCAACCGCCCAGTCGGCCGCGCTGCTGCTGTTCGACGATTCCGACCCGGGCACTACCGCTGTCGCCGTGTCAATGAGTGAAGATCCGGCCACCGGGGTTTGGAGCGTTGCGGGCGGCCCGGATTGGGTCGGTAAATTCTACCTCTTCGAGGTGGACGTGTTCGCACCGACTACCGGCCTGATCGAAACCAACCGGGTCACGGACCCGTATGCATTGTCATTGTCCGCGAATAGCGCGCGCAGCCAGATCGTCGATCTCAACGATCCGGCGCTCCAGCCGCCGGGCTGGGAGTCGCTGGCCAAGCCGGAGCTGCCGGCGCCCGAAGACGTGGTGGTCTACGAGCTCCACGTGCGTGACTTCAGCTGGTACGACCCGTTGGTGCCTGCGGCCAACCGCGGCACCTTCCGCGCATTCGCCGAGCCGGGCACGTATGGCACGGATCACCTGGCGGCACTCGCTGACGCCGGCCTGACCCACATCCACCTGCTGCCGGCATTCGACGTCGCCACCATCTCCGAGTACCGTTTGGACCAGGTGGAACTTGACGATGCCGTGCTCGCCAGCTATCCGCCAGACTCTGACCAACAGCAGGCGGCGGTCGAAGCGGTCGCGGACCTGGACGGTTTTAACTGGGGCTACGACCCTTGGCACTACACGGTGCCGGAAGGCAGCTATTCCACCGATCCCGATGGCCCGCAGCGCATTCTCGAATTTCGCGAGATGGTCCAGGCGCTCAATGAGAGCGGTCTGCGTGTGGTGATGGATGTGGTCTACAACCACACCAACTCGGCCGGCCAGAACGACAAGTCGGTGCTCGACAAGCTGGTGCCGGGCTACTATCACCGGCTCAATGCCGATGGCGCCGTCGAGACCTCGAGCTGCTGCCCCAACACCGCGGCGGAACACGACATGATGGAGAAGCTGATGATCGACTCGATCGTCACCTGGGCCCGCGACTACAAGGTTGACGGTTTCCGCTTCGACCTGATGGGCCATCACCCGAAGTCGACCATGCTCGAGATCCGGGCTGCCCTGGACGCCCTCACCGAAGCAGCCGACGGCGTGGACGGCAGTAAAATCTACCTCTATGGCGAGGGCTGGAACTTCGGCGAAGTAGCCAATAACAC
>CAMYKC010000104.1 GCA_947258865.1 uncultured Lysobacterales bacterium | reverse complement strand
GGGAGCAGGTTCAGGCCCAGTGTATTGCCACGTTCGAGCACATCGACGCCGGCCAATGAGAAGCCCCGGCTGGAAAGTGCTTCAATGGCCTCGTCCACGTCCGCGCGTGGCACGACATAGAGTCTGAGACACAACTGTCCCGTTGAGCCATCCCGCTCAACGAGTTCCCAATCGAAATAGACGTCGGAGGCTTTGAACGGCGTCTGGCGGTCCATCTCGAAAGCCAGCACCTGCGCCAGGTTAGCCTCGGCCGCCATTGGCAGCTTGAGTTCCTTGTTGAGCACCAGACCCTGGTCGAGCAGGAGAAAGCGCGGCGCCTCGAGCAATTCGTTTTTCTGCAGCAAATCGTCGATCTGCTGTTTCTGCAGCGATGCGTCCTGGCCCAGGGGAAAAGCTTCGAGCGAATTCAGCTTGCGTTTCTCATCCACCCCCAGGCGGAGGTTTTCACGGTCAAGTGTCATGGTCACTCGACGCAGGGCGTGCTGCAATTTCTCCTGCCACGCGGATGGCATCGCCAGACTGAGTTCTTCAATCCACCAACTGAAAAATTTGCCGACCGGCCCGGATTGAATGCGCGCTTTTAATTGCTGGAATTTTTGTTCTAATACATTAGCCATGATGCACTCAGTGGTGGAACCCTTCGCGCCAGCGCAGGACTCTGTACGGGAGACCTTCAGGGCTCCCGCCCAGCCGGATCGTGGCTTCTACCTGATCCCAGACACCGTTGGGCAAGGTCGCTTTTGCGAGGATACTATACGTTAGCCCCCGCCCCCGCGCCATGGCCACCTGGCCGTTTGGAAGCTCCGCCCCGATACTGCTCAATGAATCCTCAGAGTGTCTTTGTTCGACGAAGTTCAACGCTTCTTCCTCCGTCATTTCCGGCAGCGCCAGCAACGCCTCAGCCGGCGCATATGCCGGATCGGGTATTGCCGTTTCCGAGAACACCGTCAGGCCCGGCTCCATTTTGGTGTACAAATCCCAGGGCATGCCCAGAACCTGCAGTAGCTCTTCGATGATAATAAAGGCCCGGTTTCCTGGTCCAACTCCCAGACCAGCGGACTCATACCTTTCCAGCTCAGCGCCGTTTGCGCGTTCGATTTCATCCGGATCGGACCAGTCCAGGATCGCAGCGGCAAGTAACTCCGCCTCGCCTGGATCCATGCCATGACCCGTCAGCATGTTCAGAAGCGTTTCCTCGTTGGTTGAATTGATGTCGAGCTTGCCTCGCTCATCCGTCACCTGGACCTCAATCGAAATATCCTGGTACTGGATCTGGTAGGGTCTGCCATCCGGGATCAGCCGGGTCAATTCATCGGGATCGCGCAGCGAGAGCACGGCGAGGTTGAGGCCGGCTTCCGCCGCCAACCTGGCTCGTGTCCCCGAGAGCACGGTGTGCGCTTCGAGCTGGTCCATGCGCGCCATCAACGTGTAGGCCCCCGTGGAAATCGTAATGAGCAGCATCACCCACAGGACCATGACGAGCGCAATGCCCTTCTAGCAGCACCCACACGACCATGACGAGTGCAATGCCCTTCTGTCGCAGGGCACCATCGCAACCGGCCTGAATTCGGGGCGCTGCGCTCATTCCTTTTTTCTCCTCCTTTCCATCAGGCCTCGAATCGAGGCGCGGTAGGAGGACTGGTTGGCTGCGAGTTCACCATATGCGCTTGCGTCGACTTTGACCGTAGCCGTCAACAATGGCCACTGGATGTAGACTTCCTCGTTGAATTCAACATCGACGGAAACCGCTTCGGGCAATAACGCCGTGTCTTCCCAGGATGTCACCCAGGGAGTCAACTCGCCCGTTTCATCGCGCCCCAGGAAACTGAATTCCGCGAATTCAATTTCACTGATCAGGACAATGGGGGCGCGTTCATAAAGTTTTTGTTCCTCGAACCCCTGCAGCAGGGCATGCGAGAGGACCAGCTCCAGACCGTCATCGCCCCGCACAAAGGCCAGCTCCTGTACCTGCGGTCCACCGAACCCAAGGTATCCCGGCATGGGGGCAACATAACGGATTTTGTCCGGGGCGCCTTCGAAAACCGTGCGGACGGTCTGGTCCTCGTTCTCATCGAAAACCAGGGGCATCATCTGGTCCAGTTGCTTCCTGACAAACTGGTGCGCCATGCGAATTCGGCTGCTGTCCTCGAGAATTGTCTGGCCCTTGTCCGCGGCACGGGTCGAGGCCCTCAGACCCCCGTAAGCCAGAGCCAGCAGCATGCTCATCAAGGTCAGCGCCAGCAAGAGCTCCACCAGGGTGAAGCCTCTGCTGAGCTGCGAATACAAATGGCGGGAATGCCTCATCTCGCCAAATCCCGTGAAGCCAGCACCGCCCGCACCGTGCTGAACCGGGTCGTTTGATCCCTCGGGGGCGTTCCCCACTTGATCAGCAAATCGACCTGCAGCAACTGAATACCGGTCAGGTCGGCAAGCTCCACGCTTTTGAAGTTTTCCTCGCTTTCGGAGTACTCAAATATCTCGATCTCCCACTCGTATTCGCCGGATTCGCCGGTGACGCTGAAACCCGGTTCGAGAGGAATATCGAGTCCGACCTGGTTCATGACTGACTGGGCGGTCAGCGCTGCTTCCGAGTAGTGCCGCGCCCGCACGGTATTGCGCATGGAGCCGGATAGGATTTCGAGCACGGTGGCAAAACTCAGGGCGAAAACCACGAATGCCAGAAGCAGTTCGAGCGGCGTGAATCCACTGCTGCGACCAGGTGCTTTTGAAGAGGGAATCGAACCGGACACGGTGCTAATCTTCCGGCCGCTGCAGCGACGCCTCACCCGTCAGCCAGGCCACATTGACCTGGTAGACCCGCCCGTTGGCCTCGAGACGGACGTTTCCCCCCGTCGATCCACCGTCAGGGTAAAAACGAATGCCGCCTGCCGTTTCTGAGGTCAATTCAGAGCGAGCCGTATTCAGCTCTAAGCTCATGCCTTCGGGCAGTTCTTCGATTTTCCGGTCGGCTGCCTGGTATTTCCGGGTTTCCGTGTCAACCAGAAACACCTGTTCGGATTTGGAAAGAATGGCGCGCGTGCGCGTGTAGCGCAGGGACGCGACAACTTTCCGGGCCGCCGTCCTCATTTCTGCCCCACTGATATTCCGGGAGATAGACGTGCCCACCATGGCCAGCACCAGCGCTGCGATAACCAGAACCACGAGCACTTCCACGAGTGTGAAACCGCCACCTGAGCGGGCAGAATCAATCCCAGCTGTTGATGTCGGCGTTTTTATCTTCACCGCCCGGTTGTCCGTCAGCGCCCAGCGAATAGATATCAAAATCCCCGTGGTCGCCGGGATACTGGTAAATATACTCCCTGCCCCAGGGATCATTCAGACTCGATCTCTTGACGTAAGGCCCGTTCCATCCGGCCACGTTACCGGATTCTTCCACTAGCTCATCGAGGCTGTCCGGAGTCGACCCCGTGTCCAGGTAATAACTTTCCACGGCCATCGCCAGCCGGTTGATCTGCGACCCGGCCGCCTTGACCTTCGCACCCTCCGCCTTGCCGATTATGCCCGGCAGAACAAGCCCGCCGATAAGGGCCAGGATGACCAGCACCAGCAGTAGTTCGACCAGGGTGAACCCACGGGCCGTCCCGCGGCGGCTTCTGAAAGGCCTTCGGAACTTGGTATTCATTGCTTTCTTTCGCATGGTTGGTAACTCCTGTAGTCCTTTTTACTGGTGGGTAAGGCTCAGCCCACCAGGTCATTAATACTCAAAATGGCCACCAGCACCGACAGTACGATCGTGCCGATCAGCACCGCCAGCAACAGGGTCACGACCGGTGTAAATATGGCCAACAACCGGTCAATGGTATTGCGCACCTCGAGGTCGTAGGTGTCGGATACCTTCATTAACATGGCGTCCAGCTTTCCGGTTTCCTCGCCCACGCTGATCATTTGCAGGGCGAGTCTGGGAAATCTTTCCCCTTTTGCCAGGTTACGGGCCAGCCCCCCGCCGGTTTTGACTTCACGCGCGGCGTCATTGACGTCCTTTCTGAGCACGGTGTTGCTTATGACATTCCGCGCAATGGAAAGTGCCGACAGCAGCGGCACGCCGTTTGTCAGCAGCGTGCCCAGTGTGCGCGTCAGTCGCGCCGTCTCCATTTTCGCAACCAGATCACCGATCCACCTCATGGCCAGAACCCGCTGGTCCCAGGCAAACCGTTTTTCCGCATCAGCAAGCACTCGCTTGAACTGCATCACGGCCACCACGGTAAGGAGAATGATCGCCCACCAGAAGTTTTGCAGAATGGAACCGGCTCCCAGCACCACCTTGGTGATAAACGGCAAATCCCCTCCGAGCTCCTCGAAAATGGGGGTGAATTGAGGGATAACGTACACGAGAAGCAGAATGAGAGAGCCCGCCGCCAGCACGAGCAGCAGTATGGGGTAGATCAACGCCGATATCACGCTGTCTTTGAGGTCGCGGGAACGTTCCAGGTAGTCGGTCAGGCGCGCCAGCGTGACATCCAGGGTTCCGCCGACCTCGCCCGCCCTTACCATGTTCACGAAGAGGCGGTTAAAGGCGCCATGCTGCTCCTCGAGCGCATCCGACAGGCTCCCGCCCTCCCTGACGCGATCCCGGATTTCCACGACAGTGCGATTGACCCTCTCATTTTCAGACAACTCGAGCAGCACCTGGAGAGAGCGGTCCAGCGGGAGACCGGCGCCGAGCAGCGTTGAAATTTGCTGTGTGAATTCACCGACTTCACGTGAATTCATACCCCGGCGGCCGAACCTGAGGTTTCCGAGGCTGAACACCCCGCTTCCGGATTCACGGGCCTGCAGCGGAATGTTGCCGGCCTCCTGAAGCTTTAGCACAACCATATCCAGCGAGGCCGCTTCCATGGTGCCCTGTACGGTTTCACCGCTGGGCGCCACGGCCTTGTATTCGAAAAGGGGCATCAGGCCTCCTGTGTCACGCGCAGGATCTCATCCAGGGTGGTTATGCCTTGCAGACACTTGTTCAGACCGTCCAGGTACATGGGTCTCATGCCCTCCGCAACCGCCAGGCCCTGGATTTCGCCGGACGTCGCATGTTGCATCACCAGCCGCCGGACCGGGTCTGTCATGGTCAGCAATTCGAGGATTGACGTCCTGCCGCGATAGCCGGTCGGATTTTCCTCAGTAGGTATTGGGCGATAGAAGATATACTCGTCCTGCTCCCCCAGTTCCGCCAGTCCGATCTCCTTCACAACCTCCGGCAGCAAGGTGTAAGGCTCCCGGCTCTGCGCATCCAGCGTCCGTACCAGGCGTTGTGCAAGAATGGCATTGACTGTCGATGTCAGCAGGTAATCTTCTACACCCATGTCGAGCATTCTCGTCACTCCTCCGGCTGCATCGTTGGTATGGATCGTGGACAAAACCAGGTGTCCGGTGAGCGCTGACTGGATGGCGATCCTGGCGGTTTCCAGGTCGCGCATCTCGCCGATCATGATTACGTCCGGGTCCTGCCGTACGATCGCGCGGAGCGCATGGGCGAAATCGAGACCGATTGAGGACTTGGCCTGAATCTGGTTGATGCCTTCCAACTGGTACTCGACCGGATCTTCAACGGTAATGATTTTCCTTACCGGCGTGTTGAGGGCACTGAGCGCCGTGTACAGGGTTGTTGTTTTACCTGATCCGGTTGGGCCGGTAACAAGGATGATGCCGTGCGGCATTTCCAACTGCCGGATGAAATCGTTCCGGATCTGGTCGTCGAAACCGAGGGAATCGAAGTCCAGAACGACGCTCTCCCGGTCAAGAATACGCATCACGACGCTCTCGCCGTGCGAAGTCGGCACAGTCGATACGCGCAGGTCCAGTTCCTTGCCCTGCACCCTGTGCATGATTCTCCCGTCTTGTGGCAACCGGCGTTCCGCGATATTGAGCTTCGCCATGATCTTGATCCTGCTGATCACAGCCGCGGTGGATTTTGCCGGCGGCGCTTCGACTTCAGCCAGCACGCCATCGATGCGGTAGCGTACTTTCAGCCGATTCTCGAAAGGCTCGATATGAATGTCCGATGCGCGCCCTTCTACGGCTCGTTGCAAAATAAGATTGACCAGGCGGATTACCGGCGCTTCGGAAGCCAGGTCCCGGAGGTGCTCAACGTCCTCCAGGTCACCTTCTCCTTCGCCGCCCAGGCTGTCGACGATCTGGCCCATCGCGCTGCGCCCGCCACCCATCAGCTTTTCAATACCGTTTTCTATTTCCGAGGCAACCCCGACCTGCACAATGATATTTTTTCCGCTGGCCATGGAGAGCGCCTTACGTGCGAATTCATCGCGTGGATTGGCCATGAGCACCGTCAGGTCGCCATTGGACTCCGAGATAGGCAGTATGAGGTTCTGCTTCAGGTACCGGACCGAAATATCCTGTAGTTCCGGCACCTCGGCAGGGAGGTCGGCCGTGCGTATCAGGGGTAGCTTCAGCAAGCCGGCTTCCGCCTCGGCCACATCACGTTCCGAGACGAGGCCGAGCCGCACCAGGAGTGTGACCAGGTCACCACCGTGCTGTTCCTGGTAACCGACGGCACGTTTCAGATCCGCGTTTTTCAGACCTTGGTTTTCGAGCAGATAAACGCACACCGGGTCTTTAACGGCCGGTTGTTGCGCCCCGTCCGCAGATTCGATTTCGACTAGTTCCTGGCCCTCTCGCACGTCTGAAGTCCCCGTAGATTGCATATGCTCGATCTATTCCGTTCCGGCTGTATAGGTTACCGGTAACGATGCGCTTACAGCAAAGACACCCGGAAAAGATATGGGTTCAGATTTCACCCGTCCTGTTTTTTGACGAGCTGCTCTGCTCCCCAACCCACGAACTGCTCCACCAGGGGCCGATTGGTCAAAACCCAAACAAAAATCGGGGCGAGCGCCGGCAGGATCAGCGTACCCAGCTGGTAGCCCAGCGCGATCGACGCGTCGGAAATGCCGTGCCCCAGCACAATTTCATGGGTCTGAGCTCCGAAATTGAAAGCAAGCATCTTCAGAGATTGCCAGACCACGCCCCAGATCTGCACCAGGGTAATGACGGCGTAGCCAATCAGCATGATGACTAATTTACGCAACCAGCTGACATTCGACCCCATGACCAGGCCAAACAAAAGGGGCAGGCCATAACTGTAGATCAGGGGGTTGACGACGAACCCCAGTGCTTCGGTTGAACCGTCGCGAAATGTAAACTGAATCTGGGTCTCTACCTGGTATAGAAAGTGCTGGTTGGGCTCCACTATGATCCGGTAAAAATCATCGCCCAGGAGATGCCCCAGGATCGCATCCGCAGCGATCCGCGCGGGTGCGCCATGGAAAGCAGAAAGGTAAAACCACAACATGAAGCCGAAAATCATCCACATGGACGCCAGGATCAATAGCTCGCTGAGCTTGAGCTCTTCTTCGCCTTTCGGTTTTTGCTGGTTTTTCGCCATATTCATCCCGTCCATCGGCGCGCGTTCAGAAACATTCGTCTCCAGGGTGAAACGTCACCCCATCGAGCTGGCGCCCATGAGAAATTGACGCTTCTCAGGGTGCGCTCAGGGTGCGGCATCATGATCGTCACCCTCCCATCCTCGTTGCACAATCCGGTAATTCCCCGCAGTGAACCATTGGGATTTTCCGGATAATGTTCCGTCGCATCGCTCTCGCTGTCAACGTAACTCAGCGCGACCGCCGCATCCCGCTCATTGTCGCCGCGAAATTCCGCGCGGCCTTCCCCGTGGGCGGAAGCCACCGGAAGACAGGCCCCCTCCATGCCCTGGAAGAACAGGGAGGGGCTCTTCTCTACCTTGACCAGACTGAGTCGGGCCTCGAATTGCTCCGATCGATTGACCGTGAATTCCGGCCAGCTTGCGGTGCCTGGTATCAGTTCTTTTAATGCGGCCAGCATCTGACATCCGTTACAAACGCCAAGGGCGAACTTGTCGTCATCAGACAGGAATCCTTCGAATTGATCACGCAATTCGTCGTGGAACAAAATGGATTTGGCCCAGCCCCTGCCGGCGCCGAGTACGTCTCCATATGAAAACCCGCCGCAAGCAACCAAACCCGAAAATTCAGCGAGGGTTCTTCTGCCTTCGGCCAGGTCCGACATATGGACGTCTGTTGCTTCGAAACCCGACAGATCGAAAGCCGCCGCCATTTCAACGTGACCGTTCACTCCCTGTTCCCGCAAGATCGCTACGGGTGGCCGGACACCCCGCGCGATCATTGGCGCAGCCGGATTTTCGTCGGCGTCAAATGTCAGCCGGGGCTGAATTCCAGGGCATTTCCAGTCAGTAACCGATTCGAGTTCCTGATCTGCGCATTGCGGATTGTCACGCAATCGCTGGACCGCGTGGCTGGTTTCAGACCACAATCGCTGAAGCTGGGGGAGAGACTCGTCGAGCACAATTTCTCCCTGGATCGAGAGGGCCAGGCGCTCACCCTGCACAGGCTGGCCCAGATCATGGACAAGCTCCTGCAGCCCGGCGGCAGAGAAACGGGCCATTACTTCAGTGCAATCGCCCGCAGCCACCTGGACTACCGCCCCCGGCTCTTCGCAAAACAGAAAAGCATTCAGTTCTTCGGCCGAAACCCGCGGGGCCAGGTCGAGTCCGCAATGACCGGCAAAAGCCATTTCGCACAGGGTGGCAATCACGCCGCCGTCCGAGCGGTCGTGATAGGACAGCACCAGCCCGGAGGTATTCAGTGCCTGTATGACGCCAAAAAAGCTCTTCAGCCGATCCGCGCGATCCAGATCCGGGACCTCGCGGCCAAACCTGCCATGCACCTGGGCAAATACAGAACCACCGAGACGGTTGCGGCCATTACTGAGGTCGACAAGCAGCAGCCGCGATTCACCGCGGCTCAGATCGATTTGCGGCGTCAAACTTCGGTTGACATCGAGGACTGGTGCAAACGCCGAAACAATGAGGGAGACCGGCGCCAGCATACGCCGCTCTACTCCACTATCCTGCCAAACCGTCTTCATCGACAGGGAATCCTTGCCCACGGGAATCGCAATGCCCAGCTCGGGACATAACTCCATCCCTACTGTCCTCACCGTGTCGAACAGCGATCCATCCTGCCCGGGTTCGCCGGCAGCCGCCATCCAATTGGCGGAAAGCCGGATATCCGAGATGTCGCCGATTGCTGCGGATGCAATGTTCGTCACGGCTTCGGCAATGGCCATCCGGCCGGACGCCGGCGCATTGACGACCGCCAGGGGCGTGCGTTCGCCCATCGCCATCGCTTCTCCCGTCATCGCTTTAAAGCCACTGAGCGTAACGGCTGCATCCGCCACCGGGACCTGCCACGGACCCACCATCTGGTCACGCACTACCAGGCCGCCGACGGAGCGGTCACCGATGGTAATCAGGAACGACTTGCTGGCCACCGCGGGAAAACGCAAAACGCGCCGCAAGGATTCCCGGAGGTCAAATGCCGCGCTGTCCAGTTCCTCACCAACGTATGCCCGCCGCCTGACGTTTCGGTACATTCGCGGCGGCTTGCCCAGCAACACATCCAATGGCATATCCACGGGATCCTGCCCCAGGAGACTGTCGGTCAACTTCAATTGTCGATTTTCAGTGGCATGTCCGAGCACGGCGAAGGGACATCGCTCCCGCCGGCACATGGCTTCAAATGTCTCCAGGCTGTCCGGTTCGATAGCGAGTACGTATCTTTCCTGGGACTCGTTGCACCAGATTTCCATCGGTGACATGGCAGTATCGGCATTTGGCACCAGCCGCAATTCGAGTTCACCGCCGTGTCCGCCATCATTGAGTAGCTCCGGTAGCGCATTCGACAATCCGCCCGCCCCGACATCATGGATGGAAAGCACCGGGCTTTTATCCCCCAGTGCCCAACAGGCATCGATGACTTCCTGGCAGCGGCGCTGCATTTCGGGATTGCCGCGCTGCACGGACGCGAAGTCCAGGTC
>CAMYKC010000103.1 GCA_947258865.1 uncultured Lysobacterales bacterium | reverse complement strand
TCCAGCAGAGCCGCCACCCGGGCATTGACCTCAACCGTACCCCGGCTGGGCGTGATCACACCGGTCAGGATTTTCAATAGCGTGGATTTTCCAGCGCCGTTTTCGCCAATGATCCCGAACGACTGGCCGGAGTTGACTTCAAGGCTGACGTCGTGCAATACCTCGGCGCCTTCCCTGGGTTCCTTGCCGGCCATCAAGGCTGCAAAGGCACGCAGGCGCTCACCCGGGCGGTGAACGCGGGGGTAGAATTTGGATACGCCGTTTATTCGAACGAGCGGCTCCATTACAGAAAATCCTCGAAGTGCGCACTGATCCTGCGAAAAAAGAGCAGCGAAAGCCAGAGTAGCAACAGGGTCAACAAAGGAACGATCAGGTCCCTCGGGGAAAGGCCATACTCGCCGAACAACAGAAAATCACGTAACCGTTCGACATACCAGGACATCGGGTTGAATTTCATGAAACCCGCCACCTGCGCGGGGAGTATGCTCGAGCTGTAAAGAATCGGAGTCGTGAAAAACCAGAATGTCATCAGCGGCGGAAGTATCTGTGCGACGTCACGGATGAATACCTGGAGCGCGCTGGTGAACAGGGCCAGGCTGATCGCAAACAGGTAGAGCCCCAGCAACACCGGAATAGCAGGCAGAATCCCCAGCCACTGAATCGATGTACCCAGCAGCTGCAGTATCAGCAACACGGCGAGGTAGCCGGCCATATGCATCAGGAATGTTGCAGTCACCGTCGATAGCGGCAGTAATTCACTGGGGAACGCCACCTTTCCGATCAATGCGGCATTTGCACTGATCGAATTCGACGAGCGGAGCACCGCTTCGGAAAAAGCGGTCCAGGGCCAGAACGCCACCGCCAGGTAAGGCACGAATCCGACGGTTACCGCATCGTCTATCCTTGCCTTGAATATGGTCGTAAAAACAAAAGCATAGACGGCCAGTAATAACAGTGGCTGAACGATCAGCCAGGCAAAACCGGTCAGGTTTTCCAGGTATTCGGTCCGAATGGCCCGGGAGACCAGTTGGCGGAAAAAACTATTGGAATAAAGATTCACCGGTAGACTACCCCGTCTGGGATGCCTATTGAATCATTCCTGGTAAACCGGCGCCAGTTCCAGGTTTTCCCCAAAATGGCGCTTGACCATGGTTTCCACCGCGCCGTCGGGTAATACAATGGGCTCGGAAACCAGCTTCCGCACATAGCGTGAACGGTAGTCCGACAGGTACTGGGTCCGCTGCTGCTCCATCAGGCCTGCCTTGACTTCCTCGAATGCCAGGGGAACAGACGGGTACATCGCGTTCAACCTGATAATGTGATAGCCGAAAGCAGTTTCAACCGGCTCACTCACCTCACCGGCCTCGGTCATTGAAAACGCCTTTTGCTCAAAGGGCGCAACCATCTGGCCCCGTTTCATTTTTGGAAAGCGCCCCCCGTTCGAAGCCTTGGAGGGATCCTCGGAGTATTGTTTCACCAGGTCACCAAACTGGGATGGATCCTCAAGCACCTGCTCCCTGATTGAAAGAGCCAACTCCAATGCTTCTTCAGCGCTGCGTTGTTCACTGCTCACCAGTATGTGGGAAACATCCAGGACTTCTTCTGAAAGAAAGGCCTCGGGGTTTGCCAGGAAATACTCATGGGCCAGGGATTCGTAGTCTGCCTCTGGCGCGTCGCTCACGATCTGCTCCAGCCATATTTCGGCCAGTTCCATTTCGGCAGCACTGGCCATGCGCCGTTTGAGTATCGGATCCTGATCGATACCGGCCGCTTTTGCTTCCCCCGCCAACAGCTTGTAACGTAGCTGTGTCCCAACGACCTGGTTCACCCGCTCTCCATTCCGGATAAAGGCCATGCGGTGTTCTTCGGGAATCTTGCTAAAAACCGCGTCGAGCTCTCCCTGCGTTAACACCGCATTACCCTGGATGGCGAAAGGTTGATCCAACTCGTCCACTGATTCGCCGACCCGCTCCTCTTGTGCAGCAACCGGAAGAGTCAGAAATCCGGTGGTAAAAAATAAAGCAATGAATTGTAAAACACGTGTCATGGTCCACTCCGGAATCCCGCTACCTGGAAACGGTAGCGCTGAATCAATTAAATCTCGTGGAAAAGTACAGTTTCCTGACAAAACGAAGGGGCTGCGATTGCAGCCCCCCGTTTGTTACTTCAGCACTCAGAAAGTGAGCTATGTATCAGCTCGACTTAGCGATTGATAAAGCTACCGCAGATCTGATCATCACAGATACGACGGACGTTGCCTTTATGGCCAAACAGTCCACCGTAGAATGCTTTGATGTCACCGCCGCCGAGGAATTCATTTTCGAATTCATAGGCTGCAAAGCCCGTGGCCGGAAGGCCGACGAGGTTGGCAAAATCAACGTGATCAGAATCGGAGTAGAGGTTAATCCGACCCCAGCCTTCAGTGAACTCGTCCTGAACGTTCAGCAGCAGGCTTTGCTCGTCGAGCGTTGGCGTACCGAAAATGCTCTCTTCGCCAAAACGCAGGACGTTAACTTCGTAGCAAAGCTGGAACGGCGTTTCTGACGTCTCACAGTCATCACCGATGCATGGAAGCGACGGTGAAACCACCGGAGGAATAACTCCAGTCGGAGTATCTTCTAAGAAGGTGCGCTCGTCGCGATCCCAGGTCTTCAGGGTTACGTTGTCACATGACTCACCATCGAACAGTTCGGTGAACGGCGGGCTTGCCTCGTCCGCGTCAATGGTATCGAAGGTTGGATCGAACGTGTAGGTGCAGAATTCCCAACCCGGATTCGGCCATGGGCCTGCTCCGTCAATGGGTTCACCGGTAACCGGCTTGGTGGTCGGGAATGCGAAACCCGGTACCCAGCCGCCGCAGCCCGGATCACCGACAGTCGGGATCCATGCACTAATCGTCACGTCCGCAAGCCGCGGAACGTCTACGTAGAAATGCTTGGTCGGGAACGATATGACCCACTCCGTGGCGGCATCGAGTTCAGCATTGGTCGTGTATTCATTCATGAGGTTTTCATGCATGAACAAGGCCGATACCGCGTCTACACCGCGAAGATACTGGAGGGAAACCGCCCGGTTTTGAGGCACGCCGAAGAAAACCCAGGCCGTCAACTGGTCACCGCTGTTAAGCGAAGGATCAGTGGTGCCCGGCTCTTCGTGCAGCGTATTGCCGTCCAGATTCTTGTCGAAACCCTGGATGGCCTGAGCGTTATAGCTGTACATCGTGCCATTTTCGGGATTGACAATGGCGGCGCCACCAAACAGGCCGCCGCTGTTACGCTCGATATCGATCGTTGGATCAAAAGTCCAGTCGTCTTCGCTCAGCGGGTCTCCGTTCAGATCGCGCGTCCAGCTTTCGACCAGCCTTTCACAATCCATCGGCTCCCAGGTCGCAGGCCTGGTGACGTTGCCGTCCTTGTCCTTGACCTCGGCTGTCAGCTGGTGAGTCGCGTAATCCGCAAAGTCACCAACCAGCGTGCCCATTTCGATTATCTGGAAGTGGCCTTCGGCCGCACGTGCGATCCCCTGGGGGCCGCCGTCGTCGTAGTTAAAGCCGGGGCCGTTATCCTTGTAAGCGATATCCAGGAACGCCTGCAGGCCGGGGGCCGTCGAAGCGCTCTCGTAAAGGTACGGAACGGTGCACGAATCATCGACAACGTTAATGTGCGGCACGCCGGGTGCTGCACCGAAAAACGAACTGTCAGCGAGGGCTGCAACCCAGACGTCGTGATGCGACAGGTAGATGTTGAAGTCGAGGACTTCTCGTGAGTTGTAACCTTCGAGGAAGCGAATCTTGACCGCCTTGGCGCTATCCGTGGTGTTCACCACGGAAAGAATGGTCTGATTTCCATCGTTGGTTGTGTAGTACGGGTAGATCAGGACTTGGCCCAATCCATCCGGATTCATGTTGACTGCCTGTGCAGTGCCTGCAATTCCGGCAGCACCTGCCAGACCAGCCAGCACAGCAGCTGTCAAATTTTTTCTATTCATTACAACACTCCTAAAGTTGTGTACACAGGGCTTTCACGAACAAAGCCAGAACGAACGCCGTCTGCCTAAAGCCAAAGACAAACATGCCTCTTCACCGGCTGTTCGCGGCACAATGGTACGATAACTGGGGTTTTAAAGCAACAAAACGCAATGTAAAAACAGGCAATTTTAGGGACCGGGATCTCACCGTTTTTCAGGCAAAAACCACCACTCGCCGGCACTTTTTATCCAGGTCTCCTCGATAACACTTTTACCCTTGAATTCGTCAACTCCCGGGACCGCCTTCGGCACCAGGAAACCGATATCGAAAGCGACGCTGCAGCGGTTCGGCTCGCAGCTGTGCTCGCGGTACTCGGCGGACGTCCACCGCACCCGCCGGGTGCGAAGTTCCACCCCGAAATCGATGACCGAAGTCGTCGAACGATAGCCGGGTGAATAGTAGGAATAGGCCGTTTCCAGGTCACCGGAAAGCAGTGCGTCCCAGCGTGCCTGGGCCCGCTCGGCGATGGACTCCGTTCCAGGGGTGTCAGTGGTCGCGCAGGCGGACAGCAAAAGGATCACCAGTAACAAAGCAAGACTCCCGATGCGCTTGCCAACGCAAATCCGCGTCGACCATTGCTCCGGACCCGCAAGCATGTCTTCAAAACCGTGTTTTTGAGTTTTCATATTCGTTTTTCTGCAGAAAAGTTAATTGGCTGTCGGCTCCGCGCTCAGCGGAGCTGTTCTGCCAGCGCGGTTAAATGGTGCTTCTAGTCCCGGATTTCAACTTCAGATTCATCGTCCCGCTTGCGATCGATCTTGTTCAACCTTGAAATATTGAGCGGCGGGACCCGGGAGAACTCGTTTTCCATGTCCTCGCTGATTTCCTGCAGATCAACCGCGCTTTGCACGACAGTCGGCGTGATCATCACCAGGGTTTCACTGCGGGACACTGCCTTGCTTTTCGATCCGAACAACGGACCGATAAACGGCACCCGGCTGAGGTAAGGAACACCGGTACGGCCCTGCGAATCCTGTTCCGAGATCAGCCCGCCCAGGAACACCGTTTGTCCGGACTGGACCGCCACCTGGCTTGTGACCGTCTTGTTGTTGATCGGCGGATTACCGCTGGTCGATATGTCCGGATCGCGTGCTCCGGGCCGGCTGACATCCTGTTGAATGTCCATATATACCAGGCCACCGGGATTGATTCGCGGCGTCACCGTCAGCGTAATGCCCGTCGACACATACTGGGCGCTGCTGACAACGTTGCCGATGCCGCCTGTCGTTATCTGAGACGATTGAACCGGCACCTGGGTGCCCACCGTGATGGTCGCGGTTGCGTTGTTACGAACCAGGAGCGACGGCGCAGCCAGGGACCTGACGTCCGTCACTTCATCCAGGGCGGCAATGGTCGCCTGCACGAACGGCATCCCGTTGTTGAGCGGCGTGGCCAGCGTGGTCAGGAAATTGAAACCGCCGGACTCAGCGCTTCCGCTGCCAAAGGCGGCCGACTGGACATAGCGGTCAATATCGCCGATCCCATCGGGCACCAGTGCCGGGTTGTTGGTCAGAAACCAGTTCACCCCGAACTGCAGTTCTTCATTGAGCTCCACGTCCAGAACCTGTGACTCGATCAGCACCTGCAGCGGCTCGATATCAATGCGTTTTATCGCGGCGAGCACCGAGTTATATTCAGATTGTGTCGCCTGGACCAACAACGAATTGGTCTCGACGACGGACGTGATGCGTATGTCACTATCGCCGATGCTAAGGCCTGTGGCGTCGTCTGCCGCCTGGCCAGTCTGCCGCTCATTCATCCCAAGCCGGCTTTGGTTGAAATCATTTACCGAGCCCACCTGCACGGGCTGAAGGCCTGGCGCAAGGGTGCCCTGTGGTGACCTGTCCCGGGGCTCGGTGCTCTGACCGCCGAATAGCTGCATCAGGTAACCGGCAAGGATCGGAGCCTCCAGATTCTTCACCCGGTAAACGTACAACTGCTGGCCGGATCCGGCTGCGCCGCGATCGAGGATCTTGATCCACTCCTCGGCCTTGTACAGATACTGCTCCTGGAATGTGATAACCATCACGGAACCGAGACGCTCGAGAGGCACGAAGCGAAACATACCAGCCAGGGGTGACTCTGAATTCGATCCAAAAATTCCTTCGAGTTCGGAAATGATCGAATCCACATCGACCGTTTGCAGCGGAAAAATGCCGACGGACATGCCTTCCAGCCAATCAACATCAAAAATTTCCACGGTTCTCAGGTAGTTACGCAACTCCTCGGGTGTTCCGGCCAGGAAGATCATGTGGCGAAACTGGTCAGCCTGGACGATGGCTCCTTCCCGGACATAGGGTTCCAGGATCTTGGCCATCTCGGTTGCCGCAATGTATTTCAGCGGCACGGCCCGCACTTCGTATCCCCGGGCCCGGTCAATGCTGCCGATTTCAGGCACCAGGTGACCGGGGATGGCCTCCGATACCGGCAGCACATGATACCGGCCGTCACTGTAGACCATGGTCGCCCCGTTCCAGCGAAGCAGCAGTTCCAGGATCGGCATCAGTTCGTCGCGCGAGACCGGCTTGGAAGTCGAAAACGTCACTTCACCACCGACCCCGGGAGCAATGACGAAGGTTTCCTGAAGGACTTCTCCAAGGATGGTGTGGACGACCGACTGAATGGATTCGCCTTCAAAATTCAGGACGATCTCGCCCTCCGCCGAGACAATCTCGGGCCGGGGCCGTGCAGCGGCCTCCTTGTCGATGAATACGCCGCTGCCCTCGTAAATTTCGATGTCGGTAATGCCGGGGCTCGCTTGTGTCGCGTTCTCGATAACAGGGGCGCTGTCTGGAAGCGCTACGGACGCCGACTTGATCGTCTTGCCGGTGCTGGTCGGGCGCACCGGAGTGTGACCCGTCGAAGAACAGCTGGTCCCCAAAAGCGCGACCAGGAGCGTCAGGACAAGCCGCGTCGTGATGCCGTCGCGAGGAAAAGCAGGCGGCGTGCCTGGCCGCCTATGCCATTTGAATACAGAAACTCCGTTCATACTCATCCCTGGTTCACCATTATTGCTCATTTTCATCTTTTGCCTGGTTCTGTTTTCCGCCCATCAGCGATTGGATCGCTGACTTGTAGTCGGCTGG
Organism: uncultured Lysobacterales bacterium; assembly: GCA_947258865.1. GTDB lineage: Bacteria > Pseudomonadota > Gammaproteobacteria > Xanthomonadales > SZUA-36 > CAMYKC01. The sequence continues at coordinate 1,360 of CAMYKC010000103.1, read as the reverse complement.
TTTGGGTTGACTTTCCTGTTCCGCCTCGGCCGCTTGCCTCAGCTCCTCCCGTCTCTCTGCAATTCTCTGGCGAATCTCCTCGGCCCGCGACATGGGCCGGTCATCGTCCGGCGTTGAGTCCCCTGACTCGCCAGGAGATGCGGTTTTTTCCGCCTGGGTCATTTTCGGCGGCGTTTCGATCTGCACATCATGAATCTGCAACTGGAGTTGCACCTCTTCGCCGCTGCCGGACGAAAGCGTTATTTCGCGTGGTTCGATCCTGCTGACATGCCAGCTTCCGTAGTCTCCCTCCAGCGGTTGGCCCTCGAATGCGACCAGAGATTCTTTCTCGCTTTTTTGCCTGAGCGTCACCATGCGGATCGACGGGGTGATGATGACACCGGCCAGTTCGACGTCCGGTGCATCCACTTCTTCTTCCGCCAGTTCATCCAGATCCCCTTCTCCCTGATCCGTTTCCAGTTCAGGAAGACGGCCTTCGTTGAACACCGGGCGTTCCGTGATGACAGCGTAACCATCGATGGGTTCACTCACCGCGAGTTGGGGAACCTCCAGGCTCAGGTCTGATCCTTCGTCGCCCGCGCCTTCTCCAGGTGTTGCAGGCGGCAACGACCAGATCACCGCCAGCAGCAGCGAGATAACGACCAGGCCCGCCGATATGGACGCCAGAACCAGGCCCACGGGATTGTCTTCCAGCCAGCGAATCATGATGATTCCCTCAGGTACCCCGACATGTTGAACCTGATGTCCAGCAAGTTCTGGGGCTGCGCCTGCTGATCGTTCGCACGCCGTCTGCGGGCGCGCGGCTTGATCACGGTCACTTCCTCCGCCAGGATCATGGGAACACCGGTCTCGAGGGAATAAACCACTTTCTTGAGATCCTCGATGCCGCATCGCATCCGGACGTTTACCGTCACTTTCTGGAAACGTTCTTCCACGCGCGGACGCACAGGCTGCCGGCTAACGATCTGGCAGCTGTCCTCCGCCTGTGTTTGGATCATCTGGCTCAATTGCTCAGACATTCCTGCGGCAGCTTCATTGAAGTCGTCGCCATCAAGGAACAAGTTCGCGTCGGATTTACGGTCCTGCAGTCCCTGCAGCAACGACTCATACTGGGTTTTTTGTGCGGCCACACGCTGAAACCGCAGCAGTTGACCGGACAGGTCGCTTATTTCGCCGCTGTATTCAATGTGCCGCAGGATAAACCAGTGAAAACAACTCAGATAGATCACTATCACCACGATGGCAAACAGCAGCACGGCGGTCAGGCGGTTGTTACCTTGTTCAGCGATCAGGGCCATCAGTCGATGACCGCCTGTGCGACCTGCGCATTGACTTCAAAGATTTCCAAACCGGAACGGGC
>CAMYKC010000102.1:22556-29472 GCA_947258865.1 uncultured Lysobacterales bacterium | reverse complement strand
CCATCTTCAGTCAAGGCTGTTTCGTGCCAACTCAGGGCGCCGGCATCTTCCCCGGCCAGCTTTCGTGATTCAAACCACTCCAGCACGGCCGTTTGCCATTCATTCGGCGCGTTACCCGGGTTCCGGTTCCGGAGACTCACGCGAGAAACACTCATGCCTGCTTCCAGCGAGACTGCATCGGCGATTTCGGCTGCTTTTACATTACAGATGTCGATTGCTGCCAGTGGCCCGCCCGACTTCATAGCCACCATCAATTCTGTTTTCAGGGCTTTGCCAAATTCCCTGGTCGCCTCTTCGGCTTTTTCGGTTTCGGCCTTTTCATTGGCCCCGGCGTAAGCCAGCGAAGCTGCCAGACAAGCCAATACGGTCAGGGTGAACGCTCTCATGTTTCTCGCCCTGTATCTCAGTCGTCCACGATAATCGTGGTGTCCAGGTGACTCTGGCCGTTCAGGGAATTGGTTACCAGGCAGACATGCTCGGATTTTTCGACCATGCGTTCCGCCTTGTGCGCGTCAGTTCCGGGCGGGACGTGCAAAACGACCCGGACATGATAGTCAGTGAAGCGTGTGACCCGATCCACCCGGTCCAGCAGGCCTTCCACTTTGCAACTTACCGAATTCCATTCGAATTTCGACGCCCTCGCAATGGCCCGGAATGTCAGAATGAAGCAGTCCGCGACAGCGGCAACGAGAAACGTCTCGGGAGACCAGCGGTCGCCCGGACCGTCGAATTCAGCCGGCGGCATGGAAGCCAATGTTTCCAAACCCTCGCTGCTGACCTCGACCGCACCTTCCGCCTGGGCGTCGGCGCTGACAACGTAATGATGTGGGTAGTCTTGCATCGCTGATCCTTCAAATTTCTTCGAAGATTTATTTACAGGCTGGACAGCACATGTTCCGCGCTGCTGACGCGATACTCGCCTGGACCTTCGACGAACAGTTGCGTCACAATGCCGCTTTCCGCCACGAGTGCGAATCGCTGTGAGCGCAATCCCATACCGAAAGAAGAAGCGTCCAGTTCAAGGCCGAGCGCTTTTGAAAAGTCGGCATTGCCGTCAGCCAGCATCATGAGTTTATCTGCACCGGCGCTTTTTCCCCAGGCATTCATGACAAAAACGTCGTTAACCGCCATGCACGCGATGGCGTCCACACCCTTGGCCAGTAAATCATCAGCATGGTCCACGAACCCTGGAAGATGGCGGGCAGAGCATGTGGGTGTGAAGGCACCGGGAACGGAAAACAGAACCACTTTCTTACCATCGAAAATTTCTTCAGTCGTGAGTGGCGCCGGCCCATCTTTCGTCATGATGGACAGCGTGGCCTCGGGGATTTTTTCGCCAATCTGAATAGTCATGTTGATTCTCCTGAACGTGTCAACGGATCAACATGGTATTCGGGTGCTAAATTTACAAGGGGAGGACGGTTAACCCGTCCTGGGTCAGGCTGCCATCGCTTCAGAAATAGCGGTCAGCAGCAAATTCTGATTGACTGGCTTTGTCACGTATTCACTTGCGCCCAGGCGCAGTCCCCAGGCGCGATCTGCTTCAGAGGACCGGTTGGTAACGAAAATGACTGGAATATTCTTTGTGGATTCGATTTTGCCCAATCTGCGGGCTGCCTGGTATCCGCTCATGCCCGGCATGACGATGTCCATGAGAATAACCTGAGGACGTTCGTCTGCCGCAATTTCGAGTGCTTTTTCTCCTGATTCGGCCACAACAGTTTCATGGCCACCGCGTTCGACCATTTTTCGCAGGCTGGAAAGCTGCGTTGGCGAGTCGTCGACGATCAGGATCTTGGACATGGTTGCTCCCGCATCCTGCGGTTGGTTCATCCAGTTATTCGATATTATGCCGTAAATTTATGATAAGTGTGAAATTCAATCTTTACAATCTGCAATTCTGACCACAGTGCGGCCGAGGGAAGCCCCGTCCAGCATCCGATCGAACGCGATCCCCATGCCGTCCAGGGAAACTTCTTTGGTAATGATTTCATCAAGATGCGGTGGTTTCCACTCATTGCCGAGCCGGTCCCACAGTTTCTTCCGGGTTTCGATTGGACAGTTGGTCGAACTGATTCCGAGCAGGCTGACGCCGCGAAGAATCATCGGAAAGACCGTTGTGTGGAGGCCATGACCACCCGCCATTCCACAGCAGGCGATGTTGCCCCACAAATCTATGACACGACTGATTCCAGCCAGCATGTCGCCTCCGACATTGTCGATACAGCCGGCCCAGGATGCTTTTTCGAGAGGCTTTTGCCCCCAATGCAAGTCGTGGCGGGAAATGCACTGGCGCGCGCCCAGGTGTTCCAGCCAGTCGAATTCTTCCACCTTACCGGTAATGGCATGCACTTCGTAGCCGGCTGCGGTCAAAAGATCGATGGCGACCGTTCCGACACCGCCGCTGGCGCCGGTCACCACGATGGGACCCATGCCGGGCTCCTGGCCGTTTGCTTCCATCCGGTAAAGGCACATGGCCGCGGTGAATCCAGCGGTCCCCAACCCCATGGCTTCGCGCATCGACAGGCCCGCCGGTAAAGGCACCAGAATGCTCCCCGGAAGCCTGAGGAATTCCGAATAGCCGCCATCACGTGTTTCCGACAAGCCGCTGCCATTCGTCAATACGCGGTCCCCCGGCTGAAACTCATCACAGCAAGAATCGACAACGACGCCCGCCACGTCGATACCGCCGTTCAGCGGATAACGCTTCAGAATTTTCCCCTTGCCGGTTGCTGCCAGGGCATCTTTGTAATTGATGCTGGACCAGCTAACCCTGATCGTAACGTTTCCTTCACTCAAATCATCCAGCGAAATGTTTTCCAGGCCGGAATGGAGGCCAGCTTCATCGTTCCTGATTCTGAATGCAGCGAACTTTTCCGGTATCGCGTCCATCGCCGGTCCGCCTCAATTACCGCGGTGAATGGCGCGCTTGTCCAGGTGCAGCGCGGCTTCGTGGACAGCCTCTGACAGAGTCGGGTGCGCGTGAACGATTCTGGCCAGGTCTTCGCTTGTGCCCTGAAACTCCATTGCGACTACGCATTCGGCAATCAGCTCGGATGCATTCGCTCCAAAAATATGGACACCCAGGATTTCGTCGGTATCTTCGTCCGCCAGCATCTTGACCAGGCCCACGCCGTGGTCGCTGGCCAATGCGCGTCCATTTGCAGCGAACGGAAATGACCCCGTGCGGTACTTGACCCCGGCATCTTTGAGTTCTTGTTCTGTTTTGCCGACCCAGGCTATTTCGGGGTCTGTATAGACCACCCACGGCACGGTGTCGAAGTGAATATGCGCCGGTTTACCGGCAATCAGTTCAGCCACCGCCATGCCCTCTTCAGACGCCTTGTGCGCCAGCATCGGTCCACGGACGGCATCGCCAATGGCCCAGACACCGCTGGCGGTGGTCTTTGACTGCTCGTCCACTTCAATCTGGCCGTGCTCGTTCAGGCGGACACCCGAGTCTTCGCTCAGCAAACCGTCGGTATAGGCTTTGCGGCCGACACTGACCAGCAAGCGATCGAAAGTCAACTGGCTCTCGCCATCTTTGTCTTCCAGCGTGACCGTGACCTTTTTCTTTTTCACTTCGGCGCTCTTGACCAGGGTATCCAGCCTGATGTCCAACCCTTGTTTCTTGAATTCGCGGGCAGCCTGCTTGCTGATGTCCTGGTCGGCCAGCACCAGGAAATCGGGCAGGGCTTCGAGCAGGATCACCTGCGATCCCAACCGGTTCCAGACCGAACCGAGTTCCAGGCCGATGACACCGGCGCCGATGACACCGAGCGTACCCGGTACGCTGTCGAAATCGAGTGCTCCGACGTTGTCGACGATGTACTCCCCGTCAAAACTCACATTGGGGATCTCGATCGGCACCGAGCCTGGTGCCAGGATCACATTGTCGGCCTGGAGCTGAACGGCATCGCCGCCGTCCGCAGGCGTGACTTCAACCTGCCTGCCGGCGCCAAGATTTCCCTTGCCGTGATAAAAATCGACCTTGTTTCCTTTAAGCAGCTGGGCAACTCCGCCGGTAAGTTTTTGCACGACACTGTCCTTCCGGGCAATCATGGCCGGAACGTCAATCGACGCCTCCTTCACGCTGATTCCGTGTGAGCCGTACTCGTGCTGGAGATGATGGAAGTGTTTGCTGGAATCCAGCAGTGCCTTGGAAGGAATGCATCCTACGTTCAGGCAAGTTCCGCCCGGTGCGGCTTTCCCGTCCTTGCCGACGTGCATGTCTATGCACGCGGTTTTCAGGCCCAGCTGGGCTGCACGGATGGCGGCCACGTAACCCCCGGGGCCTCCGCCAATGACGATTACATCAAATTTCTCTGCCATATCAATTAGCCTGTGAGAGACCCAGCAACAAGCGAGCCGGATCTTCGAGTGCGTTCTTGACCGCGACGAGGAACTGCACGGAATCCTTGCCGTCGATAATGCGGTGATCGTAGCTGAGCGCCAGGTACATCATGGGTCTGGCCACAATTTCGCCGTCTGCGACAACGGGCCGTTCCTTGATGGTGTGCATGCCGAGTATGGCGCTCTGAGGCGGATTGAGCAGCGGAGTCGATATCAGCGAACCGAAGACACCGCCGTTGGTGATCGAGAACGTACCACCCTGCAGTTCCTCGAGTGCAATGGATCCGTCCCTGGCTTTCTGCGCGTATTGCGCAATAGCCATTTCGAGATCAGCCAGACCGAGATTTTCCGCATTTCGGATAATGGGCACCATCAGGCCGCGCTCGGTAGATACCGCGATGCCGATATCCTGGTAATTGTGGTAAACAATTTCATCACCCTCGATGGACGCGTTCACCACGGGATACTTGCGCAGTGCATCACAGCAAGCCCTGACGAAAAAAGACATCAAGCCGAGCTTGATGCCGTGCTTGCCGGTGAATTCCTCCTGGTAACGGCGTCGCAGGTCCATCACGGCCTTGAGATCTACTTCCTGAAAAGTCGTGAGGATGGCAGCTGTGTTTTGCGCTTCTTTCATGCGTTCGGCGACCCGGCTGCGCAGCCGCGTCATTTTCACCCGTTCTTCCTGGCGAGAGCCGCCAACTTTGAGAAAATTCAGGACATCTCCCTTCGTGACGCGGCCGTCACGTCCGGTACCTTCAACTTTCCCGGGATCCACTTTCTCTTCCTCTGCGACTCGCCGGGCAGAAGGACTGAGCCTGGCGGAATCGCTGGATTTCTGAGCCGGGGAAGCAGGTGGCGACTCCGCTGGCGCCGGTTCCTTTTTTTGTTCGGGCGTGGTTTCCGATTCCTCTTCGGTCTCGACCACGCCTTCCTCGATAACCGCGATCAACTCATTACTGAGTACCGTGTCGCCTTCAGCCGCCTTCAGTTCTTTTACGATTCCGTCCACTGGCGCCGGCACCTCGAGAACGACTTTATCGGTTTCCAGGTCAACCAGGTTTTCATCACGCCGGATCGTGTCACCCGGTTTCTTGTGCCAGGTTGCAATGGTCGCGTCTTCCACTGACTCGGGCAGAACGGGCACTTTTACTTCGATTGTCATGAACTTGATTCCATTACTGATAGTTCCGATGAAGGCAGGATGGCCTCGTTGACCAGTCTTTGTTGCTCCTCGAGGTGAACCGTGTAATTGCCGACAGCCGGAGAAGCCGAATGTGGGCGGCCGACGTAACGAATGTGGGCGGCCGACGTAATGCAGTGCCTGCTGATCGGAAACACAGGCCTGCAGGTGGTGTCTTATCTGGTACCAGGCACCCTGGTTTTGGGGTTCCTCCTGGCACCACACCACTTCCGTCGCGTTGGGGAACTCGTTAACGAACCCCCGGAGATCCGCCTCGGGAAAGGGATATAACTGCTCGGCACGCATGACGGCCACTTCGCGGATGTTCTCGGCGTCGCGTTTCTCTGCCAGTTCGTAATATATTTTTCCGGAACAGAATACAACTCGCCGAATCTCTTCCGCATCGCCGGGACCGCGGTCGCCGATCACTTGTTGGAACTTGCCTTGGGAGAGAACTTCCAGCGCTGATGTCGCCGCTTTGCTGCGCAGCAGACTTTTTGGTGTCATCACGATGAGTGGTTTTCGCGTGGGTTGCAGAACCTGGCGTCGCAGCAGGTGGAACATTTGTGCCGGCGTGGAGGGTACGCAGACCTGGATGTTGTGGTTGGCGCACAGTTGCAGGAAACGCTCGAGGCGCGCGCTCGAATGTTCCGGCCCCTGGCCCTCGTAGCCATGTGGCAGCAACAGGGTTAAACCACATAACCGGCCCCACTTGGCTTCTCCGGACGTAATGAACTGGTCTATGACTACCTGTGCTCCATTGGCGAAATCTCCAAACTGGGCTTCCCAGATGGCGAGGGTTTCGGGCGCGGCAGTTGAATAGCCATACTCGAAACCAAGCACTGCCTCTTCGGACAAAAGTGAATCAATGACGGTAACCTCGACGTCCGGATTGATGCCCTGAAGAGGAATAAGCGTACTTGCATCGGACTGGTTGTGCAGTACGGCGTGGCGGTGGAAAAAGGTGCCACGGCCTGAATCCTGCCCGACCAGCCTGAGCTTGGTCCCTTCTTCGATCAGGGTTGCGTAAGCCATGGTTTCCGCGAAGCCCCAGTCCAGCGGCAGTTCACCGAGGGCCATTTTTTCGCGGTCCGAAATGATTCGCTTAACGCGGTTATGAAGGATAAACCCGTCCGGAAGCGTGGTCAGTTGTTTTGACAGCCTGCGGATGGAGTCCAGAGGTACCGTTGTATCGATATTGCTGGGCTCGTCGATATGATCGAAATTATGCCATTTCGCCGCATACTCATTCGTGCGCGGTTCCGTTTCAACGTCAGCCACCTGCTCGCCACGGTCGAGGTGTTCCCGGTAGTCGTCCATCATCGCCTGGGCTGTTTTTTCGTCGATCATGCCTCGTTCGATCAGCTGGTCGGCGTATTT
>CAMYKC010000102.1:19267-22515 GCA_947258865.1 uncultured Lysobacterales bacterium | reverse complement strand
TGTGACCGTGTCGGCGGTAACACACAATATCAATGACCACATCGCGCTTGAAGCGGGTTCTGAAGTCGCAGGCAATCTGCATCACGTGATGTATCGCTTCGGGATCGTCGCCGTTGACATGGAAAATAGGGGCATGGACCATCTTCGCGATGGTTGAGCAATAAAGCGTCGAACGCATGTCGTCCGGATTGCTGGTGGTGAAACCAACCTGGTTGTTGAGAACGATGTGAAGCGTGCCGCCAACGCCGAAACCGCGGGTCTCGGACATCTGGAACAGCTCCATCACGACCCCCTGGCCGGAAAAGGCTGCATCGCCGTGAATCAGGATGGGCATGACTTTGTCATGATCTTCATCCTTGCGGCGGATTTGCCGCGCACGGGCGGAACCCAGGACCACCGGATCGACAATTTCGAGATGTGATGGATTGAATGCCAGGGCCATGTGCAGCGGCCCACCCGGTGTATTGATGTCGGAAGCGAAGCCCATATGATACTTGACGTCCCCAGATCTCAATGGATTCCGATCCTTGCGATTACCCTCGAATTCTTCGAATAGCATCGCAGGAGACTTGCCCAGTATGTTGACCAGTACATTGAGACGGCCACGGTGCGCCATGCCAATGACGACTTCTTCGACACCGCGTGACCCGGCGTGCAGCATGGTTTCGTGCAGCAGGGGAATCAGGCTGTCACCACCTTCCAGTGAAAACCGTTTTTGCCCGACGTACTTGGTGTGCAGGTACTTCTCAAGACCTTCGGCGGCGGTCAGCATGTGAAGGATGCGCATGCGCTCTTCATCTTTGACGTCATAGAATCCCTGACCAGACTCCAGTCGTTCCTGCAGCCAACGTCGCTTGGCGGTATCGGTGATGTGAATGGACTCGATGCCGATGCTGCCGCAATAGACCCGCTCACAAAGCTCGATGATTTCGCGCAGTTTCATCCGATCTGGTGCAAACAGGGAGGCCGTATCGAATTCCTGGTCGAAGTCAGCCGCATCCAGGTCGTGAAATGCGGGATCAAGATCTTCAACCGGCGCATGGTGCGGTTCGCCCAATGGGTCAAGATTTGCTGCTTCGTGGCCGCGAATACGATACGCGGTGATCAGCTTTACTACACTGGCTTCCTTGCGGTCTGACAGGCCCCGGTCGCCTGAAAACATACCAGGAAGTTGACCAAGCTGACGAAATTTTTCCTGGATGTCCAGGCGTCCGGTATCGGGCCCGGCACCGTCAAGAAGGCCAGAGAAGACGTCAGCCCATTGCCCGGGTACGCTGGATTTTTCCACCAGCCAATCCTCGTACCAGGCTTCGATGTACGACGCATTGCTCCCCGAGAGGTGGGATGTTTCGTACAGTTCTTTCAGTGTCTGTTTCATAGCTCGATCAGATTTATCCGGCGTCAAAGAACCATTTTCAACCCGGTAAATAGTCCTGTGGCCCCTTGCAAAAAGGATGCGCATTATACCCCAGCGAGGGCGTTGAAAATACTGTGAAAAAAGTTCTATGTGTCTTACGGAACCGCGTTTTCCAGCTGGCTGAACTCGGCGACAATGTGATCGGCCAGGTTTTGCAGATTTTCGAGGTCGCGGGTTGCAACCAGGCCGAAGTGGAGGATACCCGCGTAACTGAACAGGGTTATGTTCAGGCGCAGACCAGGTGCAAGCGTGCTGATCGGATACATGCGTTCGACCCTGCAGTTTTGCAGGTACAGCGGATGCCTTGGCCCGGGCACATTGGAAACCACGGTGTGGCCATTGGTGGGTAATTTATCGGTGAGATTGAGCTTCTCGATCACTTCGCTGATGCCGGCCATGAGAATCGTGAATTGCTCGAATGACGAACCGGGCACACCGGCGACCTGATTTTTCACATTACGAAGCTTGAAGCCGATCTCACGGAGCCGGCGGTAGCGGTCTTGCGTGGGCTGGGCCAGGTCTACGAGGGTGATGCCCAGTTTATTGCCCGAATCACTGTCACTTCCTTTTCTCAGGCTGACCGGCATCTGGATAGAAATCGGATGGTCCAGCACGATACCGGACTCGGCGAGGTATTTATGCATCGCACCGTCAATACAAGTGAGCGCAACGTGATTGAGGGTTGAACAGGTGGACTTGCAGAGCTGTTGCACCCGCTCCATCTCGATGCTGGAAGTCGCCAGGCAACGGCCTGGCGTCGTGCGGCCAGTCATGGGTGTATCACCTGCGGTGTTGAACAGCAAGGCGACCGCTTCTCGCGTCAGTCCGGCCCGTTCGATGTACTGCTGGGCCGAAAGCTTGGCGATGCCACCCGCGGCAACCAGTTGGCCCCAGACCTGGCCGGTCAACTTGGTGACCGAGCCGATGAGTGACGGATTCGGCGTTTTGCGTTTCATTCGGCGCGGAGGCTTCATGCTCCAAACGGGCTGCAACAGCTTTGCATCGGGCTCCTTGCCGAGGCTCTGGTTCAACCAGGAAGTCATGGTCATGCCATCGGCGTAAGCGTGATGGAGTTTCAGGTAAATCGCGAATTTTCCGCCTTTGATTCCGTCGATCAGGTGAAATTCCCAGAGTGGCTTGCGGCGGTCCATCAGAGGCTCATGCAAGGGAGCTACGAACTCCTTCGCTTCCAGCCAACTGAGCCCACGCCTGGGGCGGTGATAGAACACGTGATTGTCAATCGAGAAGTCTTTGCAGATTTCCCACTGCGGGCCTTTGAGACCAAAAAAGTTGATGACGAGGTTGAACGGTTCCGTCAGTTTCGTATGGGTTTTCAGCTCCGCGACGAGCTTAGCACCATAATCCGCAGGGCATTTTTTCGGCTTGCTGCATCGCATGAGTCCGGCGACGTGCTTTGGGCTGTCCTCCGATTCAACCAGGAAAAAAATCAGGTCAAGGAGAGAGAGTTTTTTCATGCAACAGTTTCCAGGCAGAGGTGTCCTTCGTTGACCAGTTTACAGAAGAGTTCAAGATCTTCATCCCCCGGCTCACGGTTTAGCCGTTCCAGCCTGGCTGGGTCGCATACAGTTTTCGCTGTATGAATGCTGCAAGAGTACGGTGTGCCGGCGGCGAATACCCGGGCGCCGGAGTCGGTTTCGACCCACAGCAGACGTGTCCATGGATTGTGGCGTAACTTTAAACCCTGATTAAGCGCCTTGCGCAGGCTGCCGACATCGTATTCGCGTTCCAGAGGCGCCGGATCGTGCGCCAGGCGGTAACGCGACAGAAAAGCGCCGGCGAACTCTGTGAATTCCTCTTCGCTGTCGATAGA
>CAMYKC010000102.1:8516-19234 GCA_947258865.1 uncultured Lysobacterales bacterium | reverse complement strand
CGCCTGGCAAGCGCACGTAGTTGAGCAATTGCCGTCCCGTCAATTTCGCACCATTGCCTTGCGGCTTTCATGCCTGGGTCGCGGTAGCGAACGCCTTCTTGCCGGCCGGAAGCCAGCCATTCGCCCATGGATAGAAGCAGGTCAGCAGCGCTTGGAGCCCGCATCCCGATCGACCAGGTCATGCATGGCTCGAGCGCGACACCATGGTGTGCGACCCCGGGCGGTAAATACAACATGTCGCCTGTCTCGAGCACCCATTCCTGTTCGGGGCTAAAGTCCCGCAGAACGTTCAATTCACAGTTCGGCAAAAGTTCGCGTTCGTACGAATTGGCGATCTGCCAGCGACGTTTTCCCTGCGCCTGCAACAGGAATACGTCGTATTGATCGACATGCGGCCCCACCGATCCGCCGGGACCGGCGACGCTGACCATCAGGTCGTCGATACGCCAGCGGGGTATGAATCTGAATTCATCGATGAGGCGCAACAGGGGCGGGTAGTGTTTTTCAACGTCCTGGACCAGCAGCGTCCAGTCTGATCCGGGAAAATTTTGGAAGTCCTCTTCTGTAAATGGCCCATAGCGCACTGACCAGTTAGGTTCCGGAAAGCGTCCCGTAATCAGCCTGGACTCGGCCAGGTCTTCGCAGGCCAGGCCGGCAATATCGTCTGCACTGAGTTCGGGACTGAAATCCGGAAATGCCTTGCGCAGGAGCAGCGGCTTTTTTTGCCAGTAATCCTCGAGGAACTGCGTCAGAGTCAGTGCGCTGTTTTCAAAGAGCATAATGCTGTTTTCTCAGGGCGGGCAGGATCCACAGCCGAGGAAACCTGACTGACGAAGCCGCACTGCGGCCGTTGCTTTGATCACGAGTCATCCAGCAATTTCGCCATCATCGCCGCATTACCCGTGTAGTTCCGTGGCGTGAGTTGCAGCAATGCCTGTCGGGCCTCTTCCGGGAGGTCGAGCCCGGCAATGAAGGCTGCCAGATCATCTTCAGTTATCCGCTTACCGCGCGTTAGAGATTTTAATTGTTCATAGGCGTTTGCCACGCCGTATCGACGCATGACTGTTTGGATCGGTTCTGCGAGCACTTCCCAGCTGACGTCCAGGTCGGCTGCAAGACGCTCCGAGTCCACCTCCAGCTTTGACAGCCCCTTGAGAAGCGAAGACATGGCGACCATCGAGTGTCCATAAGCTGTGCCGATGACCCGGAGGACCGTCGAGTCGGTCAGATCCCGCTGCCATCGCGAAACGGGCAGTTTGGCGGCGAGGTGATCGAGCAACGCGTTGGCGACGCCAAGATTGCCTTCGGCGTTTTCGAAATCGATAGGATTGACTTTGTGCGGCATGGTGGAGGAGCCGACTTCACCGGCAATTGTCCGCTGCCTGTAGTAGCCAATGGAAATGTAAGCCCAGCTATCACGGCAGAAATCGATCAGGATGGTGTGATAGCGTGCCAGTGACTGGAACAACTCAGCCATCCAGTCGTGTGGTTCGATCTGGGTGGTGTAGGGATTCCAGCTCAGGCCGAGGGATTCCACGAATTGTCTTGCGAGAACAGGCCAGTCGACCTCCGGATAGGCGCTGATGTGTGCGTTAAAGTTACCGACGGCGCCGTTGATTTTACCCAGGAACTGTTGCTCCGACATGCAGGTTGACTGCCGTCGCAGTCTTTGCAGCACATTTGCGATTTCCTTGCCCAGCGTGGTGGGCGACGCGGTTTGTCCATGGGTGCGCGAAAGCATCGGGAGATCCGCATGGGATTTCGCCATCCCGGCCAAGGTCGAATCGATCCTGCCGAACATGTCCGACATCACCAACTCGTGAGCATCTTTCATCATCAGGGCATACGAGAGGTTGTTGATGTCCTCGGAAGTGCAGGCGAAATGCAAGAATTCCGAATAAGCCGCCAGCTCGGGTATACCTGCAAATTGTTCCTTCAGGTAGTACTCAACCGCCTTGACATCGTGATTGGTATCCGATTCGATATTTTTGATGCGCGCCGCGGCGGTTTCGTCGAATTCGGCGATCAGCCGGCTGAGGTGGTCATTGGCTGTCTCGTTCAGTACAGGAAGCTCGGGAATGCCATCATCGCTGGCCAGTGCCTGGAACCAGCGTATTTCAACAATTAAACGGCGATGTATCAGCCCGTATTCACTGCATATAGGCCTCAGGGGCTCGGTTTTGCCGCTGTATCGCCCATCGACGGATGAGAGGGCAGTCAGGGGGGTCAGCTTCATGACATGTTTTCTTTTCGTTTAAAAAATCATTTTCCCACTGTTTGCCGCACACTCCAAGATTTCGTCCATTCACATATAATCAGACGATCTCTCCTCATTTGGCTAGAAGCCGGAGCAAGCAATGACCACCGAATACAGGATCGAGCATGACAGCATGGGTGAACTCGAGGTTCCCGCGCTTGCGCTGTGGGGTGCTCAAACGCAGCGGGCTGTGCAGAATTTTCCCATCAGCGGATTGACAATGCCCCGCGAATTCATCAGGGCGCTGGGGCTCATCAAGGAAGCATCGGCGATGGTGAACCTTGAGCTGGGTCTGCTGGACGAAGCCAAGGCCACCGCGATCATCAACGCCTCTCGCGCGGTCTCATCCGGCAAGGTGGACGAGCACTTTCCGATTGACGTCTTCCAGACTGGCTCAGGCACATCGACCAACATGAACGCCAATGAGGTGATCTCCAGTCTGGCCAAACGAGAAAGCAGCCTGGACGTTCATCCCAATGACGATGTCAATCTGGGGCAAAGCTCCAATGATGTGATTCCAACTGCCATCCAGGTCAGTGCAACATTGGTCGCCACAGAGAAACTGATTCCTTCATTGCTGCACCTGGCCGAAACAATCGATATCAAGGCGGAGGAACTCGCCGACCAGGTCAAAACGGGCCGCACGCACCTGATGGACGCGATGCCTGTGACCTTCGGCCAGGAACTGGGCTGCTGGTCAAAACAGATCCGTTCCAACGTCAAGCGCATCAGGAGCGCGCTAACCCGTATGCGCCAGCTTCCACAGGGCGGGACTGCCGTCGGGACGGGAATCAATACCCACCCTGAATTTGGGCCTCGAGTATCGGCAGCCCTCCAGAAACTCACCAGGATTAAATTCCGGCCTTCCGATAATTATTTTGAGGGCATCAGTTCCCAGGACGTTTCCGTGGAGTTGTCCGGGCAACTGAAAACGCTGGCCTGCACTCTGATGAAGATTGCCAACGATCTACGCCTGATGAATTCCGGTCCACTGGCTGGAATCAGTGAGATTGAACTGCCGGCATTGCAGCCCGGATCCTCGATCATGCCGGGTAAGGTGAACCCGGTTGTGCCTGAGGCGGTGTGCATGGTGGCAGCCCAGGTAATTGGCAATGACGCGACTGTAACGATTGCCGGCCAGTCCGGGCTTTTCCAGCTGAATGTCATGTTGCCGGTCATAGCCCTGAATCTGCTCCAGAGCCTGGAGATACTATCCAGTGTGAGTAACGTGCTTGCCGACAAGGCGATCAGCGGTTTTACCGTGAGACACAAAATCCTTCAAAAAGCGCTGGAGCGGAATCCCATCCTCGTCACGGCGTTGAACCCGGCGATCGGTTACGAACTCGGCGCTGCGACAGCGAAAAAGGCTTATGAAAAAGGTCAGCCGATCAAGAAAGTGGCGCTGAACATGACCAAGCTGTCCGCCAAGGAGCTGGATCGACTGCTCGACCCGCTGGAACTGACGAAAGGCGGGATCAAGAGTTAGCCGGTCTTTAGCTGTCCGTGGCGCGATGCCTGAACCACAGCGCGGCGCCCAGGAACACAGCCGCTATCAGCAGGCCGGTCAGCATCTGCACTGAGAATAAACGATCCAGCATATTGAACAGGGTGACGGCATGATCGAAATCGTCTGTCAACGGCACGCCCAGCGCAATTTCGCCATGCCCTTCATGCATCTCTGCGGTAAGGATTGCCGGGCTGTTGAAGAACCAGTCCTTGATTACACCGACCACGTTGTTCTTCAACGTGAACGTGCCAGTCCCAGGGGCAGGGCCCAGACGGACTGGGCGAGCCATGACGCGGCGATCATGCCCCAGGCCTTGAACGGGTTGAATACGCTGATAAACAGTGTCCAGGGATTCCCGTCGACACCCATGACCATCAGTGAGCCAATGATACTCATGATGACATGCGTCAGGATCATGATCGCCAGGAAACTTAGCGGCACCAATACCATCGCGGCCAAAAGCTTCGACGCAATGGTCAGCGTGTCGCTGGCCGGCAGAGATTTCCAGAACAGGATGCTGCGATCCTTTCGGTCGTCATACAGCGCGCCCAGGAGGTAGAAAAAGATCACGACCGACATAACCAGGGTGAATAGTACCGAGCTGCCCAGCATCCCGTTGTACATGATTCTGCCGCGGAAATCCGGTGACTGTTCGCCCATAACGCGAACAGCCTCCTTGAAGGTGTACAGGTCGCTGTCGATATGGGCCGTAGTGAATATCGACATCAGAAGAAAAGCAATATAGATGCCGCCTATGACAAGCGGCGTGGTCCGGAATGCGCCCTTGTTTTCCCAGTACTCCCGATGGATCAAAGCCAGCAACCGCTTCATGATTTGCCTCCCTTCATCGTCGCGACAAACAGGTCTGCAACGCTGGGCGTGTGCAGTTCACCCATCGAGGAAAGCTGTTCCCTGTCGGCATTCAGGTAGAGGAAGATGTGCCGGCCAAACAATTCACGCTCATACAGCGGTTTCAGGCTGCGCGCTCGCTCAGCCATTTCGGGCTTGACCAACAATTCGACATATCGTTGTTCGACCTCATCCATCGTGGCTTCAAGTGCGATTTTTCCATCCTGGATAAATATCAGGTCGGTCAGGATATGTTCGACTTCCTCGACCTGGTGGGTGGTAATCAGTATGGTGCGCTGCTCATCGAAATAGTCGTTCAGAAGGCTTGTATAAAACTGTTTGCGATACAGAATATCCAGCCCCAGCGTCGGTTCATCGAGGACCAGAAGACGCGCGTCGATGGCCATAACCAGAGCCAGGTGCAGCTGGGGCACCATACCCTTTGAAAGTTGCTTCACCTTGTGATCGGGCGTTATCTTGGTGTGGGCGAGGTATTCCATGCACTTGTCGCGCGAAAAACCGGCGTGAATCTGCTCGGTAACATCGATCAATTGCCATACGCGGATCCAGCGCGGCAGAACGGCGACGTCCGCAATGAAGCAGACATCTTCCATCAGTGCAGCCCGGTCACGTGAAGGGTTCTTTCCCAGCACTTGCAGCTCGCCGTCAAAAGTTGCAAGCCCGAGAATGGCTTTCAGGGCTGAGGTTTTACCCGCACCATTGGGGCCGATCAATCCAACGATGCGTCCGGGCGGAATGTCAAGATCGATGTGATCCACAGCGACCATGCGGCCGTAACGCTTGGTCAGTCCCTTTGCAGAAATGATGGAAGTCATTTAATTGTCGCTCTCTTCGTTCGCGGCGTCTTCGAGCAAATCCGTCACGTTCAGCCCCAGTTGATCGATTCGGTTGAGCATGGCCGGCCACTCCTCGTCAAGAAATTTGGCGCGCTCCGAGGCGATCAGGCTTTTTCGGGCGCCGTCGCGCACGAACATGCCGAGACCGCGGCGCTTTTCGACCAGACCGTCTTCAACCAGGGCCTGGTAAGACTTCGAAACGGTAATGGGATTGAGTTGGAACTCGGAAGCAACGGTTCTGACGGAAGGCAGGGCTTCACCTTCAGCCAGAGTGCCATCCAGGATCATGGCGACCGTGCGCTCTTTCAGTTGCCAGTATATGGGCTGGCTGTCATTCCACAGTGTTGGCATGGCTGCGCTGGCGCTCGTCTTGCTGCTGCCGGATCAGTTTCGCCTGAAGAGAAAAAGGCTTACCTTGAAGCCCTTTTGCTTTTTGGCGGTATTGCTGTTTTTGGCTTGCACCACAACAGGTTCGCTCTTTCCGGGGGATTGGGAGGCCATGAACGAATCCTGCCCGCCTTCACTATTGATTGAACCGCCCAGACCCGCAAAGGTGCTGGTTAGCAGCATAAGAGCGGCGATGATCGCCAGCCCGTTTGAGACTCTAATCTTCCGGTTTCTTGTCAGTGGCAACATGGTTGTGTCCGCCCGAATTCTTGTTTAAGTAGTGAGGTGATGTAGTGAAGTATAACACTATTACCGCATATTGCAAGAACCTATTTCGAACGAATCTCTGCGCGGCTTCCGAGCCAGGCGATCACCAGGGCCAGAGACAGTGGAACGAGCCGCTCGATCCAGTCCCCGGGCGATTCAATGGTCCAACTCAACAGGACGGTCAGCAGGAATCCAGCTGAAAGGGCGCTGACGCGCCACGCCGGTCGAACCCATCCACGCCAAAGCGTGATGACCAGAAGCGGCCCGAACGCCGCTGCAAGCGCCTGCCAGGCGAATAGAACCCGGCTGAAGATGTCGTCCGGGAATGCAATCGCAAGCATGACGGCGAGCATACCGATCATGAGCACCACCCAGCGCGCACGTTTCAGGCCGTCGGTTTTTTTGCTGTTCCCGTCGTTCAGATCATGGCTGACGCTCGATGCCGCAACAAGCAACTGGCTGTCCGCGGTGGACATGATCGCTGATAAAATCGCAGAGACCATCACGCCGGCAAGCAGTGTGGGTAGCAAGAGCGTAGCCATCACGAAAAGCAACTGTTCTCCGTCACCCAGATTCGTCACCAGGATTCTTCCACACCATCCCAGCAGGACCATGCCGGTGTAAATAATGACGGCCCAACTCACTGCGATTCGGCGTCCTCGAGTGATGGCTTGTTCATCCTTGAGCGCCATGAAGCGGTTGACCACGTGAGGTTGTCCCGGGTAACCCAGTCCGATTCCGAACAAGCCCAGCACAAAACCCAGGGCGGCTCCGAAGTTTGCCTGCCCGGTCCAGAGCCTGTGTCCGCTTGCGTAGTCCGGCGCAAGGCTGGCGGCCAGTTCCTGGGGTCCTCCGACCGCGATCAGGGCAAGCAGGGGAAGCAACAGGGCGCTGAATGCCATCAACAGGCCCTGGATACTGTCAGTCACGCTGGCTGCCCAGAAACCGCCGAGCCAGACGTAAGCCAGGACGACGGCAGCACCGATTACAATCGCGACATTCTGTTCGATAGCCAGCACGCTCGCAAAGGTCTTGCCCGCAGCCTGAAACTGAGCGGCAATATAAAAAGTAAAGGAAAAAAGGATTACGGCGGCTCCGAGACGCATCATGCTGCGTCTGGCCGGATCGCCAGGGGGGCCGGCGACGAACTCGGTCAGGGTAAGCGCACCGCTGGCCCGGCTCTGTTGCCGCAGACGGGGCGCTATCAGGTACCAGTTGATGACGAAACCACTGATCGTGGCGGGAATCAGCCAGACAGCAGGAAGGCCCCAGGCGAACGCAGCACCGCTTACTCCGAGCAGGCTCCATGCAGATGATGAACTGGCCGACGCGCTCAATGCAGCAACCAGTCCTCCGAGTTTGCGGCCTCCGAGAAAGTAATCTTCGCTGTCACTGTTGCGTTTACTCGCCCACCAGCCGATGCCCAGCATCAGTACCTGGTAAGCAATCAAGGTGATCAGAATTCCGGTCACGGCTGAAGATGCCTGCTGAAAGTCCGGGACAGGATACCGCTTCAGTCACAGAGCGTCACCTGTGCCACTTGACTCGGAATGTCGTTGATCTTTATATTTATTGAACGATCGGTACATTAAATTGGCGCGGGAGCTGAAAATGGCCAGGAGAGCAAGGGATGCCGAGGCAACGAAGCGGGAAATCCTGGTCGCTGCGGAAGGTCTTTTTGCGGCGCAAGGATACGGTTCCACTTCGCTGGCGCAGATAGCGAGGAAAAGCCACACCCACAAAAGCCTGATTCTGCATCATTTTGGAAGTAAGGATGGGCTCTGGCAGGCGGTCAAGGAAGGGCGTTTTGCCAATTTTGTGAATCAACAAAAAGCGTTATTCAACCAGCGATCCGTCAGCCTGGAAGAAGTGCGAAGAACAACCGAAGCCTATTTTGAATTACTGAAAAACGATCCGGTCCTGGTTCAGTTGCTCACTCGTGCGGAGCTGGAACAGGACCTCAGTTGCAGTCAATACGATGAAAAGCGTCTGGCGCCTTTTGTTTCACGTATGAGGGACGCGCAGGAGGCGGGCTACTTGCGCAGAGACGTTCCTCCGGCTCACCTGTTGCTGATCATCATCAACGTGATCACGCAGTGGTTCGAAGCCCGCGCTGTTTTCCGCGACTGGAGTGAATTGCAGGGGAGTGATCCGGATAAAGCGTTCCTGGAAAGCGTGAACAAGGTCTTTTTTGAAGGGGCGCTGGCCGATGAAAATCGGGAGGAAATATGAATCGGGTACTTGGCCTTTGCGTTTTTGTCGTTCTCCTGGCGGGATGCGAGCCGCCGACCGTTTCCGAGACCGATGCCATTCAGCTAGTACGAACGGTCGAAGTCCGGCAAGGCCGACTGCAGCACCGGCTTTCCTTCCATGGTGTCCTGGAACCGGTAACCCGCGCTCGCCTGGCTTTTCAGTCATCAGGTGTTCTGTCTTCGCGTCCCGCACAAATGGGGCAAGCGGTGCGGAAGGGTGAACTGCTGGCGACCCTCGACAATCCGGAGCTTGGTCCGGCCCAGAAAGCCGCCGCCGCCCGGCTGCAGGAAAACCTCAGTCAGCGGGACCAGGCTGAACGCGACCTGAGACGTCTGAAGTCGCTGGTCGCCACCGGCGCTGTCGGTGAAGAACAGGCAGAGCAGAAGGAGGCTGAACTCAGGTCATTGCAAGCCAGTGTGGCACGGGCAGAAGCGGACCTGGCGGGCACGAGGCAGCGCCTGGAAGATGCAACGTTGCTGGCGCCCTTCAACGGGGTTATTTCACTGATCAGCGTGGAGCCTGGAGAGTTCGTGTCCGCGGGACAGCCGGTCATGGCAGTCGGCGGCCTCGACAAAGTGGAGGTGCGAGTGCTGCTGCCGGCATCACTGGTCGGTGAGCTCGATCACGGAATGCCGTTACCCGTGAATGTACCGCAGCTCGGCGAGAGCGGTTTGGCCGGCATCGTGACCGAGCTGGCGGCGATCGGCGATAAGGAAACAGGCCTGTTCCCGGTAACGGTGGAAGTTTCAGTCGATCCTGCCACAACCATGATTCGGGCGGGTATGCAGGCCGAAGTGCTGCTTGATTATGCGGACGTGCAAGGGCTGATTGTACCGCTGAGTTCCATTGTCGATCCGGTGGGCGGCGATCCACAGGTTTTCGTCATCAGTGGGGACGCGGTCAGGCAGGTGCCGGTGAGTATAACGGCCATTTCCAATGGTGAAGTGGCGTTGAAGGCCATAGGCCGGAATATCCAAACCGGCGATCTCGTGGTAGTCGCGGGACACCGGTCGCTCACCGACGGACAGCAAGTCAGGCTCGCGCAATGAAATGGATTACCCGCACGCTGGACCAGCGCCGGATGATCATTTCGCTGAGCCTTTTATTGTCACTGACAGGATTGGTTGCCTCGAAGACGATGATCCGTCAGGAGGATCCGGCATTTCCTTATCGCTACGGCTACGTCATGGTGCAATTTCCCGGTGCGGATGTGGAGCAGGTTGAACACCTGGTGGCGAGGCCGCTCGAGGAAGAAATAAGCGAGGTCGAAGAGGTCGACGAAGTCCAAACGACGATTCGCGCGGGATTCATGCACAGCGTCGTCGGCATGAAGCAAACGGTCTATGACACCGATAATGC
This sequence comes from uncultured Lysobacterales bacterium, assembly GCA_947258865.1. GTDB lineage: Bacteria > Pseudomonadota > Gammaproteobacteria > Xanthomonadales > SZUA-36 > CAMYKC01. The sequence continues at coordinate 9,498 of CAMYKC010000102.1, read as the reverse complement.
CTGGGACCGTATCCGCGTGGCCATCTCCAGGGCGCAAGCGCGTTTCCCCGCAGGTGTTTCAGAGCCGGTCATCGACGACAGGCAAGTGGATGCTTCAACGGTTGTTCTGGCTGTCGGCGGCAGTGAAGACATGATGGAACTGCAGTTAGCGGCGGAACGACTGAAAAACCGCCTGTACTCGATCAAGGCGGTGTCGAAGGTGCGGCTGTTCGGCGATTCCGGAGAGCAGGTAACCATCGCGATCGACGATTCGAGGATCCAGACGCTTGGCATCACGCCTGAACAGATCGTTGCGCAACTGCAGGCACGAAATGAAAGCCGTCCGGGAGGGTTCGTTGAGGTGGACGGGCGCCAGACCCTCGTGCGGCCGCAAACCGAATTCCGTAGTATCAGCGAGATCGCCAACACGCCGATCGTACTCCAGGATGGCGTTTCCGTGCCGTTGACGTCTATTGCCGATGTGCGGCTCGAAGTTTCGGAGCCCGCGGTAGAAACGGCCTGGATGAACGGCCGGCAGGTCGTGGCTGTAGCGATCACCGTTACGCGAAACAAATTCAACATCGTCCAGTTTGGAGACCATCTCCGAGAATTTCTCGAGGAGATCCGGCCTGAATTTGAACCCCTGATCATCGAGGAAATGTTTTTTCAGCCAGAGCACGTCAGCGCCAGGCTGAGTGAACTGGGATCTTCGCTTCTGTTGGGTATTGCGATTGTTGGCGGCCTTTTGCTCCTGATCATGGGGCCGCGCATGGGCCTGGTCGTCGCTCTCATCGTGCCGCTGGTCACATTGTCGTCGCTCTCGGTTTTTGCGATGGGTGGCGGTGTGCTTCACCAGATGGCGGTCGCCGGGCTCGTAATCGCCCTCGGTATGCTGGTGGACAACGCGATCGTCATGGTAGAGAACATTCAGTGGCACATGGACCGCGGCGCCAGTGCCGTGGAAGCGGCCGTGACATCGGTCATGGAACTGGCGCGGCCTTTA
>CAMYKC010000102.1:0-8490 GCA_947258865.1 uncultured Lysobacterales bacterium | reverse complement strand
GCGCGGCCACCGGCACGACGCTGGCCGTTTTCGTCCCGATGGCGATTTCCCAGGGTGACACAGCTGATTTCACCCGTGCGATACCCGTAACCATCATGATCATGCTGGGTATGAGCTACTTGTTCGCGATGCTGGTAACGCCGCTACTGAGTCAGGCCGGATTGCGCGCGCAATCCGCCGGTGGAAGCCATCAGCGCATGGCCGCCTCCGGACTGGCGATTGGGAAATTTTCCGTCAGGCACGGACCCTGGGTGATTGCAGCGGCCGTCACCCTGATAATCACCGCCGCCGTCAGCAGCCGATATATTGGCCAGGAGTTTTTCCCCGATACGGATCGGCGCCAGATGGTCGTGGATGTTTATTATCCGGAAGGAACGCCGATTGAATTCACGACCGGGTTTGTTACCGCTCTGGCTGAGGAGTTATCGGCTTTCAAACAATCCGAAGCCGTGTTTGCGTTTTCCGGGAACACAGGTCCCCGTTTCTTTTATAACCTGAATGAAAATCCTAGAGCGCCCCACATTGGCCGCGTCGCCGTGAACACCAGGGAAATCGGCGATATTCAGCCCCTGATGGACTGGGTGCGAAATGAGGCGGCTAGCCGTTGGCCGGAAGTACAGATCGTGGCACGGCGTTTGTCGCAGGGTCCTCCGGCACCGGCACCGGTCGAGCTGCGGGTGGTTGGTCAGGACCGGGTGGCACTGGCCAGGTATGCAGAGGCTTTGACTGCCATTCTCAGAGACATACCCGGTACGGTTGATGTGCGGCACAACCTGGGGATCGGCATCCCCAGCCTGAAGTTTGAGTTCAATGACTCGATAGCCGATGCCCGTGGCCTGAGCCGGCGCCAGTTGGCTCAGGCCCTCGCCCGGCAGACCCAGGGAATTGTGATTGGACAGTTTCGGGCCGGAGACGATCCGGTTCCCATCCGGCTGCGCTCGCGGGAAGGGAGCCAGTTCAACCTGGGTCAACTGCTGGCGGTCAACGCTTACGCGGCGCCTCACAAAGGTATCCCTGTCATGGATACGGGCAATTCGCAGATGGAGTGGCAAGCGGCAGTCATCCACCACCTCGATCTCGAACCGGTCGTGACGGTTTACAGTGAACTCAAGGCCGGGGCTACCTATCCCGAGGTTTATGCCGAGGTGTTCCGGCGGCTCGGAGAAATGGGAATGCCACCAGGAATTCGCGTCGTTCCGGGCGGCTATCAGGAATCTTCTGGAGAGGCCAACACGGCCCTGCTCAAGAGCCTGCCCATCGGGTTGATTCTGCTGCTGTTTTTTCTGATGTTGCAGTTCAATTCGTTTCTCAGGGTGATGATCATTCTCGTTACCGTTCCACTCGCCATCACCGGTGTCGTGCCAGGCCTGCTGCTGACCGGTTATTCGTTCGGGTTTACGGCCATGCTCGGAGTAATCACCCTGGTCGGGGTCGTGGTCAATAATGCCATTGTGCTTATCGATACCATCGATTCGAACCTGGACGCGGGGATGGAGTCTTCCGATGCGGTGGCGCTCGCAGTGGGCCGCCGGACGCGGCCCATCCTGCTCACGACATTGACGACGGTCGCCGGGTTGCTGCCGCTGACGTTCGCCAGCAGCACGCTCTGGCCGCCGATGGCATGGTCCATTATTTCCGGTCTGCTCGCTGCAACCGTGCTGACTCTTGGTGTCGTTCCCACCTTGAGTCACTGGCTGCTCAAACCGACGGGACGAAAGAAACGTTAGTCGGGCAGGTGGGTATTCGGCGATCGTATCGTTGCCACGACCGTGAGATTAGAGGACAATTCGTCCCTCTTTCAGGATGGATACCAGCCTGGTGCAAGATTTGCTTGCCGGGTTTTCACAAAGGAGTATTAAGCAGTGAGACAATTCGTTAAAACAGGCGTGCTGACCGCAGCCGTCTTTCTGACTGGCAGCGCACTGGCTGTGGAGTTGGAAACAGAGGAGCAAAAGCTTGGCTATATCATCGGCATGGATATTGGCGCCTCTCTCAAACAGCAGGGGGCGGAGCTGGATCTGGATGCACTTTTCGCAGCCATCAAGGGAACCTACAACGATGAACCTTTGGCCATGACACCCGAAGAGGCGGCCACGATCCGGGAAGGGTTCATTGCCAAGCGCCGTGCGGCGGCCGAGGCGGATCGCCAGTCGATGGGCGCTGCCAATGCGGCGGAAGGCGACAAATTCCTTCTCGAGAACCGCGTGAAGGAAGGCGTGGTGGTGACAGACTCAGGTCTGCAATACAAGGTGATTGAAATGGGAGACGGCCCGAAACCCGCAGCCACAGACAACGTTACCGTCCATTACCGCGGGACCCTGTTGAATGGCCAGGAATTCGACAGCTCCTATTCGCGTAACCAGCCCATGTCATTCCAGTTGAACCAGGTCATACCGGGCTGGACCGAAGGCGTACAGTTGATGCCCGTGGGCAGCAAATTCATGTTCTACATTGCACCGAATCTGGCGTACGGCGCCAACGGTGGCGGCCCCATTGGCCCCAATGCCACCCTCATATTCGAAGTTGAACTGCTCGGGATAGACTGAAGTCCTATGCGGATATCTGTCATAGGCAGCGGTTACGTCGGACTGGTCAGCGGTGCTGGCCTGTCTGATGTGGGACACCACGTGGTTTGCATGGATAAAGACGAAGCCCGGGTGGAAGGTCTCAAAGAAGGCGTCGTTCCCATTTTCGAGCCGGGACTCGAGCGCATGTTGCGCAGCAACACCCGTCAGGGGTGCCTGGAATTCACCTCATCCATCGAGCGCGCGGTGGAGCATGCTGAGGTCTTGTTCATAGCCGTCGGTACGCCCGCCGGCGAGGATGGATCCGCCGATCTCAGCCACGTGCTTGCCGTTGCCTCGAGCATTGGTGACCACGTGACCAACCCCTTGCTGGTCGTGGTCAAGTCCACGGTCCCGGTAGGCACCTGCGCGAAAGTCAGGGACAGCATTTCGGAAAAGCTCGAGATGCGGGGTGTGGAGGTTGTTTTTTCGGTAGCCTCTAATCCGGAGTTCCTCAAAGAGGGTTCGGCAATTGCAGATTTCATGAAACCCGACAGGATCGTCGTCGGAGTCGACAATGCGGAGGCCGAGGTCTTGTTGCGCGAACTGTATGCGCCGTTCAACCGCAACCATGAAAAGCTGTTGTGCATGGATGTGCGTTCTTCCGAGCTGACCAAGTACGCAGCTAACGCCATGCTGGCCACGAAGATCAGTCTCATGAATGAGCTGTCCAATGTCGCGGAGCGTGTGGGCGCGGATATCGAGCATGTCCGCAACGGGATAGGCTCGGATCCCAGGATCGGATACGCGTTCATTTATCCCGGAGCGGGTTACGGTGGTTCCTGTTTTCCCAAAGATGTCCGGGCGATTGAATTCACTGCCAGTTCCTACGGTTACGATGCAGAACTGCTGAAAGCGGTCGAGGCCGTCAACAACCGGCAAAAACGCAAGCCATTTGAGCTGCTCAGCCGGCATTTCAATGGTGAGCTGGACGGGCTCACGATTGCCTTGTGGGGCCTGTCATTCAAGCCCAATACTGACGACATGCGAGAAGCGCCAAGCCTTGCACTGATCGAAGCGATTCTGGACAGCGGCGGCAACGTGCGTGCGCACGATCCCGAGGCCGTCAAGGAGGCTGAGCAAATTTTCGCCGGCACAGAAGGTTTTGAAACGGTTGAAGATCCCTACGATGCGGCCCGTGATGCCGATGCATTGGTGCTGATCACCGAATGGAAAATGTACTGGGCGCCGGATTTTGACCGGCTGCGCCGTATCATGAGGCAGGCGGTCATCGTTGACGGCCGCAACATCTGGTCACCTGAAGTGGTCCGCCGGCGCGGCATTGAATACCATGCGATAGGCAGGCCCTGACCCATGAAAAAGGCGCTGATAACCGGAATTACAGGACAGGATGGTGCTTACCTGGCGGAATTCCTGCTGAAAAAGGGTTACGAAGTCCACGGGATCAAACGCCGCGCTTCGCTGATCAATACCGCGCGGATCGATCACTTGTATTCCGACCCCCACGTCGAAAATGCGCGGCTCATACTGCATTACGGAGACATGACCGACAGCTCCAGCCTGCAGCGGACAATCCAGCGTGCTCAGCCCGATGAGATTTATAACCTTGCGGCGCAGAGTCATGTTGCGGTGTCTTTCGAGGAGCCTGAATATACCGCGGAGTCTGACGCGGTGGGAACGCTCAGGATTCTGGAGGCCGTTCGAAATCTCGGACTTGAAAAGAAATGCCGCTTCTACCAGGCTTCCACCTCGGAATTGTTTGGCAAGGTCCAGGAAACGCCTCAGCGTGAGAGCACGCCATTCTATCCCCGTTCACCTTATGGTGTGGCCAAGCTCTACGCCTACTGGATCGTGGTTAACTATCGTGAGTCCTACGGTATGTTTGCCTGTAACGGAATCCTGTTCAACCACGAATCACCGATGAGAGGCGAGACCTTCGTCACCCGGAAAATTACCCGTGGTCTGGCCAGGATCGGCTGGGGCCTCGATGATTGCATTTACCTCGGAAACCTGGATGCCCGGCGTGACTGGGGCCATGCCAGGGACTTTATTGAAGCCCAGTGGCTTATGCTCCAGCAAGATGAACCGGAGGATTTCGTCATCGCCACCGGCAAGCAGTATTCGGTTCGTGATTTCGTCAATACCGCGGCGGAGAGTATCGGTCTGCAGCTCGAGTGGACTGGGAGCGGTCCGGATGAGTATGGCGTCGTGGCATGGTCAGAAAACGATGAACTGGAATTCAAGGCCGGCGATGTCATTATCCGGATCGACCCGCGATATTACCGGCCAGCTGAAGTCGAGACCCTGTTGGGGGATGCGAGCCTGGCACGGGAGAAGCTGGGTTGGGTTCCCCGAATTTCATTCAGGGACATGATCGATGAGATGATCGACTCGGATCTGCAACTGGCGCGCGAAGCGGCTTTGATTGACCGGGACCGTTCCGGGTCCTGAATAAAAGGCAAAATCGCGATGGGCAAAGCAGGGCAGGGAAGAATTTTTGTCGCGGGCCATCGGGGTATGGTGGGCTCTGCCCTGGTCCGTCATCTCGAGGCTCATTCGGCAGGCCGGCTGATACTCAAAACCCGCCAGGAACTGGACCTCAGCCGCCAGGCAGACGTGGAAGCGTTCTTTGCTGATAAAAAGGTAGAGTCGGTCTACCTTGCGGCTGCCCGGGTTGGTGGCATCAAGGCTAATAATGACCAGCCGTCCGATTTCATTCGTGAAAACCTGCAGATTCAGACCAACATGATCCATGCCGCTTTTCAGGCGGGAGTGACACGCCTTCTGTTCCTCGGCAGTTCCTGCATCTATCCAAAGCTGGCCAAGCAACCGATGAAGGAATCCGCCCTGATGACCGGGTCCCTCGAGGAAACAAACGAAGCCTATGCGGTTGCCAAGATCGCCGGCATCAAGATGTGTGAAGCCTACCGCCGACAGCACGGCTGTGACTTTCGAAGCGTCATGCCGACTAACCTGTACGGTCCCAAAGACAACTTTGATCTGGAATCCAGCCACGTAATGCCGGCCTTGCTGCGTAAGTTTCACCAGGCGGTCGTTTCGGGTGCCGGCAGCGTATCGGTATGGGGTAGCGGCCGGCCGCGGAGGGAGTTTCTTCATGTTGACGACATGGCGCAGGCGAGTTGTCACCTTATGGATTTGCCGGCGGAAACGTATTGGTCGGCCGTTACCGATCGTTGTTCACACGTCAACGTGGGCATCGGAAGTGACATCAGTATCGCCGAACTTGCTGATCTCGTTGCCCGGATCGTAGGGTTCCAGGGAAAAATCGAATTCGACGCCACGATGCCCGACGGTGCACCGCGTAAGCTGCTGGACGTTGGCCGGCTCGGGGCTTTGGGCTGGAAGGCGAAAATCGGGCTGGAAGAGGGCATTCTTCAAACTTACGAATGGATGCTCGGGCATTGGAAAGAAATCTCTGCTGGATAGCTGCAGGGGAGCTTTGCGGATGAGTAAATCGCTTCAAGACCAGTTGTTGTCGCTTGGGCTTGCCAAAAAAAAGCCGGCCGGGAAGAAGAGGGACACGGTCAGAAAAATCCCGGCGGCGAAGCATCAGCCAGGCCGGAGGGCGTCCGGGACCACCGCAGAAGTTTCCCTGGACAAAGCTTATGCATTGAGGGAACGCGAAGAGCAGAAAAAAGCGGATCAGGCACGCCGGAGAAAGCAAGCCGAGGACCGCAAACGCCGCGAAATCAATAATGAAATCCGCAAGATCGTCGAACAACACCGCCTGAACAGCGATAAAGCCGAAATTCCGCGAAATTTCATGTTCAGGGAACGCATACGCAAGCTGTATGTCACGCCAGAGCAGCAACAAGCCCTGAACGCAGGAGAATTGGGCATCGCCTACCTTTCTGGCGGCTATCATCTCCTGGCGCCGGAGCACCTCGAGGCTGTCCGCAAAATCTCGGGCGATCATATCCCTGACCTGGATGCCGGTGACGATAACGAAGACGACCATCCGGTTCCCGATGATCTGGTCTGGTAAAAAAACGCAGGGAATGGAACGAGTCTCGCTTCCCTGCTCCCGGCTGCGCCGGAAGGCGGCTGCGCTCGACGGCATGCAATAGGCGCACGACCCTTCTGGTATCGCTCGCTCCGCTCGACTTACCCAACCAGGGTCGGCGGGTCGCCTGCGGCTCCAACGAGTGCGATTTCGCCACAGGCGAAGAAGCGCTGCCGGAGTGCCTTAGCGTGTGGGAGCAGGGAAGCGAGACTCTTATTACTCCTGGAGATTTGAGGGAAGCAACAGGCGTACTTCATCCACGCTGCAGTCCTTGCGGCGCGCATAGTCTTCCAGCTGATCCGGCAAGACCGGCCCGAGCACGAAGTATTTTGCTTCGGGATGTGCGAAGTAATACCCGCAGACTGACGCAGCCGGCAACATCGCGAAGCCGCTGGTCAGTTCCATACCCGCCCGGCCCGGCGCATCAAGGAGACGGAAGATCTTTTCTTTTTCGCTGTGGTCGGGGCAGGCGGGGTAGCCCGGAGCAGGGCGGATACCCTGGTAGTCTTCCCGGATCAGTTGTTCAGTGCTCAGTAATTCCTCAGCTGCATAGCCCCAGTATTCGGTGCGTACCCTGTGGTGAAGATGCTCGGCGAATGCTTCGGCCAGGCGGTCGGCGAGTGCCTTCAGGAGAATGGCCCGGTAGTCGTCGTGGGCGGCTTCGAATTCGTTGACTTTGTTGTCGATTCCAAGCCCGGCAGTGACCGCGAACAGGCCTGCATGATCGGTGACAGCGATTCCGGCAGGTGCGACGTAGTCAGCCAGGCAGCGGTTGGCTCGCCCGGCCGCCTTGGCTCGTTGCTGTCTCAGGAACAACAGCCGTTCCAGCTCGGCTTGATGGTCTTCGTCCCTGTAAAGAACGATGTCATCTCCGTCGGACGCCGCGGGAAATAATCCAAATACCGCTCGGGCCTGCAGCCATTTTTCAGCGATGACCAAGTCGAGCATTTCACGGGCGTCGGCATACAGGCTGCTGGCCGCTTCCCCCACCACGGGGTCTTTGAGAATGCCCGGAAATCGGCCGGCCAGTTCCCAGGTCTGGAAAAAGGGCGTCCAGTCGATGTATTCAACCAGTGCCTGGAGTGGATAATCATCGAGCACGTGCAGCCCCGGTTGTCGCGGAGCCACGGGCAGCTGCGCTTTCCAGTCGATGACTACCCGGTTTTCCCGCGCTTTTTTGAGCGAAACTGGTGCTTGTCTCTTGCTGCCCGCGGCTCTTCGGTCCCTCAGGGTCTGGTAGTCCAGCGACGTCTTCTGCTGCAGTTTTTTTCTGCCTTCGATGGAAATCAGCTGTCGCGCGACTCCGACGGCCCTGGACGCGTCCTTGACCCAAAAAACGCCATTGTCGTATTCGGGATCGAGTTTCAGCGCGGTATGTATTGGCGATGTTGTGGCTCCGCCGATCATGAGTGGCTGCTCAAGCCCCTGCCGTTTCATCTCAGCGGCAACGATACGCATTTCCTCCAGCGAGGGCGTAATGAGACCCGATAGCCCGATGATGTCGGCTCTGTTCTTGAGTGCCGTCGAAATTATTTTGTCTCCAGGCACCATGACGCCAAGGTCAGTCACGTCAAAATTATTACATCGTAGCACCACGCCGACGATATTCTTGCCTATGTCGTGTACATCACCTTTTACCGTCGCCATGACAATATGCCCCTGGCTCCTTACTTCCTCTCCGCTCTGCCTTTTTTCTTCTTCGATGTGAGGCACGAGCACGGCTACTGCTTGTTTCATGACCCGGGCGCTCTTTACAACCTGGGGAAGGAACATCTTGCCGTCCCCGAACAGGTCGCCGACGACATTCATTCCGTCCATCAGCGGGCCTTCGATGACGTCCAGCGCCCTGCTTGAACTCTGGCGCGCTTCCTCGGTGTCCTGCTCTACATGACTATTGATGCCTTTGACCAGTGCATGCGTTATCCGATCCTGAAGCGGATC
>CAMYKC010000101.1 GCA_947258865.1 uncultured Lysobacterales bacterium | reverse complement strand
AGACCCGGCTTTTTCTGTGTCACGATTATCCAGAGCCGGGAAAGAAACCCGTGCGCGACATCACCGTGGAGGAGTCACGCAGGAACAACATCCACCTGAATCTCAAAACCGATAAGACGGCATTCGTTTCCATGCGAACCCAGCGGGACAGTCAGCTCGGGCTGCCGCGGCTAATCCTGCCGTCACTGCAGGTAAACATAAGGGGCGGCGCCGCGCCGGAACCCGATTCGAACGGAGTGACTTATCTGCGCACACCGCTCAACCAATCGATTGCAGAACTGATAAAGGAGCCCTGAACCGAGAGCACCATCGTTGTCCTCGGTGGAGGCATGTCGACCGCTTCGGCCGGGATACCACTCAGGTTTCCGGCTGCTGCCCCCGGCGGTAGCGGAAGCTGTAGAGCAGCAGAGGAATCACCAGCAGTGTCAGCAGCGTGGAGACCAGGATGCCGAAAATCAGCGAAATGGCCAGGCCGTTGAAGATCGGGTCGTCCAGGATGAAGAACGCCCCCATCATCGCAGCGACGGCGGTCAGCAGGATCGGCTTGGCACGAACCGCGGCCGCGGCGATCACGGCGTCTTCCAGGGGCGTTCCGGCGGCCTTCTCCTGCTGGATGAAATCCACCAGCAGGATCGAGTTACGCACGATGATGCCGGCCAGCGCGATCATGCCGATCATTGAAGTGGCCGTGAACTGCGCGCCGAACACGGCGTGTCCCGGCATTACGCCGATCACGGTCAGCGGGATGGGCGCCATGATGATCAGTGGCAGCAGGTAAGAACGGAACTGCGCCACCACCAGCAGGAAGATCAGGACGAGGCCGACCGCGTAGGCAATGCCCATGTCACGGAAGGTTTCGTACGTGATCTGCCACTCGCCGTCCCACTTGAGCGAGAAGTAGTAAGGGTTGTCCGGTTGGCTGATGTAACGTTGCTCCACGGCTTCACCAGCGAATTCCAGGTCGCCGATTCGGCCGGCCAGTTCGAACATGCCGTACAAGGGGCTGTCCAGTTCGCCGGCCATATCGCCGTTGACGAAAACGACCGGCAGCAGGTCCTTGTGGATGATCGCGTCATCCCAGGGCGTCTCGACTACACGGGCGAACTGTGAGACCGGCACCGGCACGCCGTCGCTGCTGCGCACCTTCAGTGCCAGCACGTCGCGGATGTCTGCCTTGTCAGCCACCGGCACTTCCAGGCGAACGGGGATGGGTTCCTTCTCGCGCGCCTGGTGGATGTAGGTGACGTCCTCGCCGCCCAGCGCCATGCTCACCGTGGAGCTGACCTGCTGCTGGGACACCCCCAGCAGCGCGGCCCGCTGGCGATCGACTTCGATCACGTGTCGCATCGCGTCCGCCTCCACCGTGGTATCGATATCGACGATATCCGGCGTTTCACGGTAAATCTGCTCGATCTCGCTTGCCAGCAGTTTCTGTGCCTCGTAATCCGGGCCATAGACCTCCGCCACGATGGGGGACATCACGGGCGGGCCGGGCGGCACCTCGACCACCTTGACGGAGGCTCCGTGACGGTCGCCGGCTGCCGCCAGCGCAGGGCGCACCACGGCCGCAATCTCGTGGCTGGAGCGGTCGCGCTGAGACCTGTCGAGCAGGTTGACCTGGATGTCACCCATGTGGCCGTCCTCGCGCAGGTAGTACTGGCGCACCAGGCCATTGAAATTGATCGGCGCCGCGGTGCCAGCGTACACCTGGTAGTCCGTCACTTCCGGTACGGTCTCGAGGATGGCGGCGAGTTCGTCCAGCACCGCCGCCGTGTTCTCCACCGGCGTTCCCTCGGGCAGGTCTACAACCACCTGGAACTCGGACTTGTTGTCGAACGGCAGCATTTTCAGTACCACCGCCTGAACCAGCACCAGCGCCACGGCGATGCCGATGAACGCAACCAGGCCGCCGTAGAGCAGGGTGCGGCTCCGGCGTCCTTCAGCGCCGCGCAGGAACGGCGTCATCAGGCGCTCGAAAAATCGATGCAGTGCCGCTGAGCCGCCTTCCTCATGGACGTAGGGCTCGCGCCCCGCCAGCAGCCGGTTGCTGAACCAGGGGGTCAGCACCAGGGCGATGGCCAGCGAGAACAACATGCCCATCGAGGCGTTGATCGGAATCGGGCTCATGTACGGACCCATCAGGCCGGTGACGAATGCCATCGGCAGCAGCGCTGCGATGACCGTGAAAGTCGCCAGGATGGTCGGGCCGCCGACTTCGTCGACCGCCCCGGGTATCAGCGCAGCCAGCGGGCCCGGCTTCAGTCCGCGGTGCCGGTGGATGTTCTCCACCACGACGATCGCATCGTCGACAAGGATGCCGATCGAAAAGATCAGGGCGAACAGCGAAACCCGGTTGATCGTGAAGCCCCATGCCCAGGAAGCGAAAAGCGTGACCATCAGCGTGACGATGACCGCGGCGCCGACGATGACGGCCTCACGCCAGCCCAGCGTCAGCAGCACCAGCAAGATCACTGATGCCGTGGCAAAGCCCAGCTTGCTGATCAGCTTTGTCGCCTTGTCATTGGCGGTTTTGCCATAGTCCCGGGTAACGGTCATTTCTATGCCGTCCGGAATATGGGTGGCCCGGAGCTGCTCCAGACGCTCGATGACGGTCTTGCTGATGCGCGCGGCATTGGTCCCGGGCTGTTTGGAGACGGCCAGGGTCACTGCCGGCGCGTACCCGGTGCCATGCCGACCCGCTTCGGTGTGTGCGGGGCCGTTGGCGAACCAGGCATATTGCTCCGGCTGGTCACTGCCGTGTTGCACGGTCGCGACGTCCCTGAGGAACACCGGGCGGCCATCGAAAACGCCCACCACGAGCCCGGCCACGTCGTTCGCGCCGGCCAGAAAGGTGCCGGTCTGTACCGGAATCTCGACGCCGCCCGAGATCAGCGAGCCAGCCTGCCGCACGTCGTTCCCGGCCGTCAGGGCCAGCCGCAGGTCGTCCAGGGTCAGGCCGAAACCGGCCACCCGCTCGGGATCGAGCTGCACATGCACGATATCCTGAGCGCCGCCGATCGGGTAGATATCCCGGGTTCCGGCCACCCGCTTCAGTTCGGCCTCCAGCGTGTGCGCAATTTTCAGCAGGTCGTGCCCGCCGCGGTCGTCGTCCTCGGTCCACAGCGTCACGGTGACGATGGGTACGTCGTCGATACCCTTTGGCTTGACCAGCGGCATGCCGATGCCGAGATTCGCCGGCCGCCAGTCCTGGTTGGAGTAGATCGCGTTGTACAGTTTGACCAGGGATTCGTTGCGCAGCTCGCCCACTTCGAACTGGACGGTCAGCACGGCCATACCGGGGCGTGAGACAGAATAGACGTGTTCGATGTCCTCAATTTCGGCCAGCACCTGCTCCATTGGAATGGATACCAGGTTTTCCACCTCGACAGCGCCAGCGCCGGGGAATGGTACGAAGACGTTGGCGAAGGTCACGTCAATCTGCGGTTCCTCCTCCCGCGGCGTAACCAGCACGGCGAACAGTCCCAGCAGTATGGCCGCCAGGGCCAGCAGCGGGGTGAGTTCGTTGTCCTGGAACTGGCGGGCAATGCGCCCGGAAATGCCGAGTCGTTTAGCCATCGGAGGATTCCCGCCCGGACTTGGCGACAATTCCGGCGCGGACCGGATCCAGCGCGACCTGCTCGCCGGCCGAGAGGCCCGAAAGGATCTCGGTCCGGTTGCCAAAGTTTTGCCCGGTGCGCACCTGGCGCAAGCGGACGCCGTTTTCGCCGATCACGTAGACAGCCGTTACTTCGCTGCGGTGCAGTACCGCCGAGGACGGGACCATCAGGCGCTCCGCCTCACCCATGTGGAACGCGGCCTTGACGAACATCCCCGGGTACAGGCCGTACTGACCCTCGGGCAGCTCCAGACGCACGCGGAAGGTATTGGTCACTGGGTCGGCGATCGGAAACAGGATGATCTCTGCCGCCTCTACCCGGCCTTCCCCGGTGATCAGCGACGCCGCTGGATTCCGGCGTACCTCACTTGCCACGGATTGGGGCAGATCGACCACCACGCGCAGTCGATCCAGGGAGAGACCGGACATCAGCGGTTGGCCCGGGGCTACCGATTCGCCGACCTCGATGTGACGCTCGGTGACGATGCCCGGGTAGGGCGCGGTGACCACGGTGTACTCGAGTTGCTGGCGGGCAGCCTCGACCGCGGACTCGGCCGACACCACGCGGGCCGCGGCTGTTTTGCGGCTGGCCAGAGCGGTGTCCAGGTCTCGCTGCGAGCCGAGGCCGCGATCGCGCAGATTTTGCGCGCGCCGGTATTCCTCGTCCGCCTCGGTGCGCCTGGCGCGCGCCTCGGCGAGCTGCGCTTCCGCCTGGCGCAGTGCGCTGCTCTGCTCGACGTCGGTGAACCGGATCAGCACTGCTCCGGCCTCTACGTAATCATCGACGTCGTAAACGACCTCGGCGATCCGCCCGGCCGTCTGGGCGGAAACCGTCGCTTGGTGAACGGCCTCGACGGTACCATCGAAGAAGCGTTCCAAAGCGGCGGACTCGTAGGCGACGGTGGCCCGGCCCAGTGCCTCTGGTCCCTGCGCGGCCGCCGGACCGCTGGTCGAGAGAGCAGCAGCTGCCAGAACCAGGAATACCGATGAATGCAGTTTGGATACCATGGTTTAAACTCCGTGATAGGCCGCCGTGCAAGGGCGGGCGGGTCGTTCCGCGATCAAAGATGACCCCTAATATATTAGCAATAAATAATTCATCAAGGCCTTCAGCTTCTCGCAGCAATCAATGCTATTCCCTTGCCTGGCTCACCAAGGACGATGAGGCGGTCAGCGGGGCGGCGACAGGCGCACTTCCATGCAGGTCAATTGATCCGCAGACTTTGGGCGCCGTTCCATAAACAGCGGTCAGCGCGGGTCTTCGCGGAGGTTCAGTAGCATCGGGACAAAAATGACCGTCCACGGGACCCGACTCTCCTTTGGGGCTGCGTGTTACTTCCTTCCGGTTTCCGCTGCTTTCTCATGGGCGTCTTCCAGCCCGCCGATGTTGACGGTATTGGTGAATCCAGCATCGCTGAGCGCTTCCAGGGCGATACCTGAACGGCGCCCGCTCCTGCAGTACAGGTAGATCAGTGCATCCTTGCTCTGAGTGACTTCTCCGATACGCCCTGCTATCTCTTCGTAGGGAATGTGGATGGCACCAGGTACGTGACTCTGGCTGTATTCATCGGCTGTACGAACGTCGATCCAAAGAGGATCGTTCGACCATGCGGACGTTGAAAAAATCAGTAAAAACATCAGGATAAGTGAAGTGAGTCGTACTCGGGCCATATTGAAGCTCCTTAGTTCATAAATCACTAATAAATGATATCCTAATATAACACAGATCGCCGCCCACCGTGGCGGAGATTCGGGCATGAATGGCCGACAATGCCTATTCGGTGCTCACCAATTGCTCGAAGGCGTTCTGGGTCGCTTTGGGAGAAGCCATCAGCTTGGTGAAGCCGTGTTTACCCATCATGCTCAGGTCCGGAAAATGCACGGCCATCCGGAACCGCATGTGGAGGGCTTCGACGTCCGTTTCGGTCACCAGAATTTCATAAGGGAAGTAAGCCACCTTGCTGTAGCCGTCGAAATCGACAATCGAAAGCTGGTGTGCCTCGTCAATGCTGACTTCATCCTTTGTATCGTTGGTGGCTTTCATGCCAACGCCAAACACGGTCTGGTTCTTACCGGGAATATCGATGCGGTAGACAAAGGTTAACGGGTCACCCTCTTCAGCCAGGCCCTCTTCTACGGCCTGAATGGCGGCATCGTGGCTTTCGAAGCTGCCAAGTTCCGAGGGATCGTCAAACCGCTGCATGCCGACCATGTAATGATATTTACCCAGTTTTTTGGCCGTCATCTTCTTCTTGGCGCCGAAATGTTCGACCATACCCAGGGCCTTGCTCAGCTGGTCATGGATGGGTTGCATGTCGCCTTCCAGGCGATAAGCAAACTGGATATAGACCGGATTGACAAAAGCGACTTCGGTCTTGCCGTTGCGCTCCGCCACGCTGACCCGCTGACCCGCCGCATAGCCGCCCTTTTCCGAGCCGGCTGCGATCTCTTGCAGGCCTGCGCTGGTCACCACGATAACGTTTGCGTTGTCCAGTGGCGAATATTGACCGGCAATTGTGAAGCCCGCATTTTCAAGGGCTTCTATCGTGACCGTGGTCTGTTCTTCGAGGCCGGCGTCGTTGATTGATGCCAGGACGAAGGGTTGGTAAGTGGTGTCTGCTGCCGCTGCCGCAAAAGGCAATAGCAGGAACAGCAGAAAAAAATTCAGTCTCGTTTTCATGACCTGTCCTCAAATCAGGGGGCGCTCTAAAGCATAGTAAAAAAATAGCCGATTTGAGCCATAAGCATTCAGTTTTCCTAATATTTATCAGGTCCATATGATTTGGATCAAATCCGGAACTTTATTTGAGATAGAACATTTAATTTTCCCGCTGATGTGGGACACTGGCTCAACATGAAAAAACAGGATTTTGACCGCAAGAAACACTGGGACGATGTTTACAGCGGCAAGAAAGTGCATGAAACCAGCTGGCACCAGGAATGGCCGGGCCTCTCGCTGTCGATGCTTGCCAAGGCAGGCCTTGATCATAATGCTTCTTTGATCGATGTCGGCGGTGGAGCATCGTTGCTGGTAGACCACCTGCTGGAACTTGGATGCCGGGATCTTACGGTCCTGGACGTCTCGGCTTCGGCGCTGGAGCAAGCCCGGGAACGACTGGGTAACAGGGCATCCCGGGTTGAGTGGATAACAGGCGATGTCACCCGTTATGAACCGGACCGAACGTTCGATTTGTGGCACGATCGGGCCGTGTTTCACTTTCTCACCTCGGCGGAGGACAGAAAACGCTATGTGCAGGCGCTGTGCAAAGCGCTCAAACCAGGGGGGCAGGCCATCATTGCGGCTTTTGCATTGGATGGCCCTGAAAAGTGCAGCGGCCTTGACATTGTCCGTTACGACGGCAGGAAACTCAGCGCAGAACTAGGCCCGCGCATGAAACTGCTGGACCAGGAGTTCGAAACACACATTACCCCTGCGAAACGGGAACAGCGATTTGGTTTCTACCGTTTTCGGAGAATGGATTGATTCGGGTTACAATATATGAAAATTCGAATAAACGCGGTTTGTGTGCCCGTATTCGGTGTGACATCGATTAAATGACCAATACCCAGAAGATGAGTGAAAACGTACTGATTGATCCGCGCCAGATGGCGAATGCGGCACAGAAAGCCAGCGAACTCATGAAAACGCTGGGACACAAAGATCGTTTGATGGTGCTTTGCCATCTCACGTCAGGTGAGAAGTCGGTTGGTGAACTTGCCGGCCTGCTCGACATACCCCAGTCGCCCCTTTCACAGCACCTGGCGCGGATGAGAAAAGAATCCCTGGTGACGACGCGCCGGGAGGCACAGACCATCTATTATTCAATCGCAAGCGGCGAAGCAGCGCGTATTGTGGGGCTGATGCACGAGCTATATTGCAGCGGAGAAGGCTGAGTCATTGAAGGCGCCCGATTTTATGGGGAATTTTTGTCGCGGTCTACATGACTCGCGTCAAATTCATGCCATTTCCAGACTACATATTACGTATCCATACATTAAAATAGCGTAACTTAAAATACCAAGTCACAGTTGACGGAGGCTCCAAATGAGTAAGTTTTTCAACTGGTTTACCACGACAGCCGTTGTGGTCGGCCTGTGCATGGCGGGGAATGCATTCGCGACCAACGGATATTTCACCCATGGCAACGGCACAAAGAACAAAGCGATGGCAGGCGCCGGCATTGCTTTGCCCGAGGATGCCATCGATGTCGTCAACAATCCCGCGGTGGCGCCCTTTGTCGGTGACCAGCTGATTGTCGGCGCCGCGGTGTTCAGCCCGATTCGCAAGTACCAGACCAGCGAAAGCCAGCTCAATGGCAGCATGGGCGCCATTACCATTGGTCCTAATAACATCAAGAGTAAGACCAATTATTTCGTCATCCCGCATATCGCCAAAACCTGGCAACTGGCCAACGACAGCGCCTGGGCGTTGTCGTTTTACGGGCGCGGCGGTATGAATACGGATTGGAAAGGTGGCACGGCTACGTTCGATCCCGATGGCCCCGGCCCGGCCGGTCCAATGACATTTCCCGGTACCTATGGCGCCAGTGTTTTCGGCGGCAGCGGTGACGCCGGCGTGAATTTTAGCCAGGCTTTCCTGGACATCACCTGGGCCAAGAAGATTAACGACCGCGTTTCTCTCGGCATTGCCGGAGTGCTGGTCGCTCAGATGTTCAAGGCGGATGGTGTCATGAGCTTCGCCCAGCTGACCGAGACATTTGCCAGGAGCAGCAATCCCATGATGCCCGATTTTCCGGTGAACCTGTCGAACAACGGCACGGACTGGGCCTATGGCGGCGGTTTGAAGCTGGGTCTGCATGCCTCGCTTTCAGAACGGGTCAGTTTCGGCCTGATGTACCAGACCAAGATCAGCATGAGCGAATTCGATG
>CAMYKC010000100.1 GCA_947258865.1 uncultured Lysobacterales bacterium | reverse complement strand
CGGATTGAGTTACTACGCCCACCTTCCCACCGGGGTGCCTGATATCAACAACTCCTATCTGCGCAAGATCCTGGACTGGGCGGATGACTGCCGCAAGCTGGGTGTGCGCGCCAATGCGGATTATCCGGACGACGCCAAGCGCGCTCGTGAGTACGGTGCGGAAGGCATCGGACTGTGCCGCACCGAACACATGTTTTTTGAAGAGGAACGTCTGCCCATCATGCAACGCATGATTACGGCCAGCACGCCAACCGAACGGACCGAGGCCATCGCTGGCCTGCTGCCGATGCAGCGCTCCGATTTCGAAGGCCTTTTCCGTGCCATGGAAGGACAACCCGTCATCATTCGGCTGCTGGATCCGCCGCTGCACGAGTTCCTGCCGTCAGCACATGACCTGATGCTGGAGCTGACGGATCTCAAATTGCGCATGCGGCACCTCTCCAGCCTCAAGGAAATGGATGGAGCGTTGGAGGAGATCGAGGCGAAGCAGCACCTTTTGGAACGTGTCGAGAGCCTGCAGGAATCCAACCCGATGCTGGGAACACGCGGCGTGCGCCTGGGCATGTTGATTCCCGGCCTGTACAAGATGCAAGTACGAGCCATTTTCGAAGCGGCCTGCCGCTGCGCATCGGACGGTGTGGATGTGCATCCCGAAGTTATGATACCGCTGGTATCCCATGTGGGTGAGTTGGAATCCATGGTCGGGCCATTGAAAAAAATCGCCGAAAAAGTGATGGCGGAGCATGGCGTAAAAGTGCCAGGGATGTTTGGAACCATGATCGAAATACCGCGTGCCGCGTTGACGGCTGGAGAGATCGCCGGGACCGCGGAATTCTTCTCATTCGGAACCAACGATCTGACCCAGACTACTTATGGTATATCCCGTGACGACGCTGAGACCGGCTTCCTGGTGCACTACCTGCAAACCCGCCTGCTGCAGGACAATCCCTTCACCAGCATCGATCCGGAGGGTGTAGGCCGTTTGATGAAGATCGCGATAGACGAAGGGAAAGCGGCCCGTGACACGCTCGAAATCGGTGTTTGCGGCGAACACGGCGGTGACCCCAAGAGCATCCATCTTTGCCACAAGCTCGGAGTGGATTACGTCTCCTGCTCACCATTCCGAGTGCCAATTGCACGGCTGGCTGCCGCGCATGCTGCCTTGGACGCGGACTGAAGACGGTTTGCATGCAGGGGGCGACCCATGGCCGCCCCCTGCACTACACGACCAATTCGGCATCCCTCGCCAGCGCCTTTTGGTAAGCGGGACGCGCCAGGCAGCGATCGGCATATGCCGCCAGGGCCCGGCTGTCCGGCAGCACACCGAACAGTTTCATGAAATAAACAGAAGAACCTACCAGGACATCGGCAGCCGAGAAGCGCTCACCCAGCAACCAGGGTCCGGTTTCGACGCCTTTTTCCAGGACATCGACCATCAGGTCGAAATTGCCCCAACCCGATGTCGCACGTCCCACCTCCCAGTTATTCATTTTCTCCGCCATGGCCGGCTCGATCACCCCGGGTGTGTACGTCATCCAGTACAGGTAATCACCTCGGGAAGGATCATCGACGGCAGGTGCCAGGCCCGATGCCGGGTAGCGGTCAGCCAAGTAGAGGCCAATCGCGGCGGAATCGGCCATGTGCACGGTGCCATTGGCGGTCATATCCATGATTGCCGGGACCTTGCCCATCGGGCTGGACGCAGCGAAGTCGGGATCATTTTTTGACTCCGGTTTGCGGATGTCGATCATCCTGATTTCGAACGGCACGTCCATTTCTTCGAGCAGCCACAGGATTCGCGAAGCGCGGGTTTGGGGGCACCAGAATAGGGTGATCATATGCGTTCTCTCTCCAGTCAGATCAGGTAGCTTTGGCCAGCGCCGGGATCGACTTGCGCAGCCACAAGTACATCGCACCGTAGATGATAAGCCCGATTATCGCCGCTGTCGCGCACATGACAAAGACCTTGCTGTAGCCAAGTCCCGCACCGAGCATGGAGGCGGCAATGTTCGGGCCGACGATTTGACCCAATCCCTGGGCCCCCGGCATCAGCGATGCAAAGGATCCGGAATGGTCCACGTTCGCCACCGTTGACATCTGGTAGACATCGACGAATATCCACAGCAGATTGAAACTGAACATGCTGATCAGGATGTTGACGTTGTTGATGCCGAAGCTGAGCATCCCGACAATCGTCGCCATGCTGAACAGCGCGATCAAGAGCGGCCGCGCCAGGCCAAAGCGGTTGCTGATCAGGGTGGCAACCGCGCAGCCGACCAGGCTGAAAAAGGACGTCCATACCAGCAGGCGGCCGACATAGTGCCCGTCAAGGCCAGCGTCCAGTGACGCCAGCTCAATGTAAGTCCAGTAGGACCCGATATTGATGTAGGTAAAAAATATCGCCGCGAGCACCAGCCAGGGGATAAAAGCCGGGACATGGCGGTGTTCGAGGTGGTGTTTCCCGTCTTCCTCCTCGATTTCAAGCTCAACTTCCAGGCTTTTTTCGAGTGGCCTTGGAGGGACCCAGCGAAGAAACGGCAATCCGACCAGGTAACAGGCGATAAATGCCATGTAGATTCCGTTCATGGAAAGCATGGGCAGAACCTGCATTTCCAAAGCCTGTGAAAACGCAAAAGCGAACAACATCAAGTTGAACGCACGGGCCGGGTTACTGCTGCCACCCAGCGTGGCGACGGCCACTGCCGTGTAAATACCACTGCCCAATCCGGCCCCGACACGCAACCACAGCACGGTTTCATAATCGATAAAAAACATGCAAAGGCCGTTACTGACGATGACGATGGCGACACTGATCAGCACGAGCACCCGCCGGTTCATCCGGCTCACCAGCAGTGATGCGATGACAGCACCAAGGGACAGACCACCCAGGTCGGCACCCGCCACACGTCCGACCTGCTCCTCACTAAAATGGAGCATTTCGACCCAGGCTGTGCTTATGACGGGTACACCCACCAGCACCGCGTAGCCTACCAGCGTCATGTAAAGCGCTATGGATATCGATCGCCAGCCATCGAAGATGGTGCGCCTGGCTGGTAAAACGGATTTACTGCTGCGTTTTCTGGATTGCTTCACCAAGAATTTCCAGCGCGGTTTGATCACAGGGCGGTAATTCGGCATCACTTTCGCCCAATGGGGTGACCCTTTCTCCCCATCTGATCATGCCCGCCCCCCGCGTCAGTCCGGCGCCAAATGCAGCCAGAAGCAGGCGGTCTCCGGGCTTGATTCGGCCCTGTTCAAGCGCTTCGCACAATGCCACGGGAATGGTTGCCGCGGACGTATTCCCATAATCCTGGATGTTCTGTACGACCTGTGACATGGGCACCCTGAGATAATGAGCCAGCGATTCGATGATTCGCTGATTTGCCTGGTGCGGAATGATCAGGTCGATTTCGTGTTTCTCCAGGCCCAGCTCACCCAGAACGTGCCGGACTTCACGCGCCATACCCTTGACCGCGCGTTTGAAAATCTCCCGCCCATCGAATTTGATGTCATAAACTGCGTAGTTCTCAACGAAGCGGTTGCCGCTGGTTCCGGTATTCGGCACTTCGAGCGCCCCAAGGGCCTCACCCTCGCATCCCAGGTGACTTGCAAGGAGTCCACATTCCTTCTCGCTGGGCTCCAGCACCACTGCACCGGCGCCGTCGCCGAACAGCACGGCCGTATCCCGGTTTGAAAAGTTGAATAACCAGGTGATGCGTTCCGAACCTGCGACTACTACTTTCCGGTAAGCCCCAGTCTGAACCATCGAGGTGGCTACCTGCATACCGTAAACGAAACCGCTGCAGCCGGCATTCAGGTCGAAAACCGCGGCATTCTTCATTCCCGTTTTTTTCTGCACATAACAGGCGGTCGCCGGAATGATATTGTCCCCGGTCGTCGTGGCCAAAAGCAGCAAATCCACTTCTTCAGGTAAGGATCCGGCAGCGGCCAAGGCCCGAAGCGCTGCGACACTGGCCAGATCGCTATTCGGGACATGCGATACCCGACGCTCGCTGATGCCGCTTCGGGTGCGTATCCACTCATCGGAGGTATCTATGACGCTTGCCAGGTCATCATTTGTCAGAACCGCCGGCGGCATGCATTTGCCCCAACCGGTAATATCGGCGTATTTTGGCATGGCAGGTAATCCTGTTCTCTTATCCGGGCAGACTAGCAGTGAACCGTATAAATCACAATTCGTTCAATTCACAGTTCGAACGAACGACGTTGGAGCCATAGGCGGGAGCAGGAAAGCGAGACTCGTTGAATTGATCCGGCAGGGATTACGTCTTGTAACGCGCCTTCATCAACCAGGCAGGCCCGTCTCCCAGCATCATGCGCGTTACCACGGTCACACCCCCTTCGCTAACGAAGTATTTCTTTCTGTCTTCTTCAGGGTCGTAGCCGATCATGCTGTTCGCAGGTATTTTGCAGCCATTATCGACAATCACATTTTTCAATTGCGCACCCTCGCCGACCTCACCCTCCGGCAAAACCAGGCAATCCTTGATTTTGGTATTCCTGTGAACAACTGAATTTGAAAACATCATGGAATTTCTCAGTACACAGCGTCCGATCCGGCAACCGCCGCTCACCATGACGTTATCGATCTCGGCATTCTTGGGCTCTGGGCTAAAGCGGGCCGGCGGCGCCTGCTCTTGATAGGTGAGAACCGGCCAGTCCCGATCGCCCAGCACTAGCGGTGGATTTTCGGAAAGCAATTCCATATTGGCCTGGTAATAGGCATCTACCGTGCCGACATCGCGCCAATAATCGGGCAATCCGGCGGCTGGGTTTCTGAAGGGATATGCCCAAACCCTGTGGCCATTTTCCACGCCAAAAGGAATAACGTCCTTGCCGAAGTCATGGTTGGAGTTGGGATCTTCAGAATCGCGCTTGAGGTTTTCACGCAGGTATTCCATCGAAAACACGTAGATTCCCATGCTGGCCAGGCACACATCAGGATCGCCGGGCAAGGGTTGCGGTTCAGCAGGTTTTTCTTCGAATCCGATGATCCGGTAATTTTCATCCACCTGCATCACGCCAAACCCGGTGGCGTCCTGCCTGGGCACCCGCTTGCACGCCACCGTGAAATCGGCGCCGGATTCAAAGTGAGCGGCCAGCATTTCACCGTAATCCATGTTGTAAATATGATCGCCGGCCAGAATCAACACATAAGCGGGGGCGTGGCTTTCGACGATGTCCAGGCTCTGGAATACCGCATCCGCGGTGCCGACATACCAGGAGTCCTCATTGACCCATTGTTGAGCCGGCACCAGGTCCACGAATTCGCCGTGCTCGATATTGAAATTGTTCCAACCCTGCTGGATGTGCCTGATCAGATAGTGGGCCTTGTATTGCGTGAGCACGCAGATCCTGCGAATGTTGGAATTCAGGCAGTTCGACAGTGTGAAGTCTATGATCCGGTATTTGCCGCCGAACGGCACCGCCGGTTTGGCGCGCCACTGGGTGAGATCATGGAGCCGGCTGCCGCGGCCGCCGGCCAGGATCATGGCCATGGTTTGTTTGGTTAACAGGCTTACAAAACGGGCTGATTTATCGGCCATAGCTGCGCATTCCCTTCACTTGGCTTCTTTACTCCATACTGCATCAAATTCGGTGCTGTTGTGTTGACAATCGTCAGTCAAAAATCAAGCTCACCCATTTCCTTTACGTTCTTGACGGGAATGCCGAACTCCGGCAAATGATGGTGTGAACGGGCGGTTGGCAAAAGTATCATCAATCTCATATGAAAATCCGTTTCCGTGAAATACACATGCCTTCACATGACGACATCAACATCGAAATCATAGATTACCGTGGTGTAGAGGGAACCGACCTTTACCCCAGGGCGAAACCAAAATCACTGGGTATTCTCCATGTCAGCTATACCGCCCGGGACCTGGGTAATTTTGAAGCCAGGCTGGAACAAGCCGGCGTCGCCTACTCACGCCACGGCCGGGTGAATATTCTCCCGGTCAGCGGAGAAGCGATACATTTTTATTCGCCAGCCGGCCTGCGAATCGAGGTTTTTTCAGAGTAATGCCTTAACCATTTCCTCCAGCGATTTTCCGTCCAGTTGGACGAAGCGGTAGGACACCCGCACCAGGGGCACGTCGAGTTCGAGCATCCGGTCCAGCCGTGCCGGACTCGCATCGACCACACAGGCGACATTCTCCGCTGCGCAGCAGGCATTAATGGTTTGGGCCAGTGAATCACGCTGTGCTTCCGAGTACCCCATTGCCGGCAGCACCCGTTCCAAATGGGGATTGGCGTCGAATGTGTCACGGATTGTGCCCACCGCATAGGGTCTGGGATCCACCGTTGTCGCACCATGGCGTTGCGCAGCCACGGTACCAGCCCCGAAAGACATCCCGCCATGCGTTACGGTTGGCCCGTCTTCGATGACGAGCACGCGCTTACCTTCGATCATGCCGGGCTTATCCACATCGATCTCCAGGTCCGCTGTGCACAAAGACGCCTGTGGATTCAGAGCTGCTGCGCGTTCCCGGATACCTTCGACGGCGCCAGGCTTGGCCGAATTCACTTTGCCGATGACCAGCACGTCGGCGCGCCGGAAATTGACTTCCCCAGGGAAGTAATCGATCTCGTGGCCGGCGCGAAGCGCATCCACAACGACTATGTCCAGGTCGGGACGGATGAATGAAAAGTCGTTGTTTCCGCCGTCCCACAAAACGATATCCGCTTCTTTTGAAGATTCATCGAGGATTGCCTGGTAATCGACGCCGGCATAAATCGGGATACCCATGCCGACATAAGGCTCGTATTCTTCACGCTCCTCGATCGTGCACTCATGCGCATCGAGGTCAGCCGGCGTTGCGAAGCGCTGCACCCTCTGCATTTCCAGGTTGCCATAGGGCATGGGGTGGCGAATCACCGCCACATGCTTGCCATGGTCGGTCAACAGGCGCGCAAGCCACTGTGTCAGCGGGCTTTTGCCCGCGCCGGTCCGGGTTGCCGTAATGCTCACCACGGGCTTGGAGGATGGCAGCTGGGTATGGTCCGGGCCGGCCATGACGAAACTCGCGCCGGCCGCCTGTACTTGGCTGGCCTTGTGCATGACCTCCGAGTGCGGTACGTCGCTGTAGGCAAAGAAAACGAAATCGATATCGTGTTGCGCGATCAGTTCAGTGAGTTCGGATTCATCGTGAATCGGAATGTCCTCGTCATATCCCGGTCCGGCGAGCGATTTTGGAAAGCGTCGCTCATCGATGAACGGAATCTGGGTGGCCGTGAAGGCCTTGACCCTGAAGCTGTGATTGCCGCGCAGGAATGACAGGAAAAGGTGAAAATCGCGCCCTGCGGCGCCCATGACGATGCATTGATATTCTTGTTTCATGGCTGTTCCGATGCTCCTGGATTCGGTGAATATTTCGTATCAGTGATGCCTATTATCGCCGCCTGACAGACCGTAGGACATGATCCTGATAGGATTAATTCGATGAAAATGAATGATATCGAACAAAAACACAATCTGCGACGCGTTCTGACACTCAAAGACACCATCGCCCTGTCCTTCGGCGCCATGGTCGGCTGGAGCTGGGTGATTCTATCCGGCCTGTGGATCGCGAAAGGCGGCAGCATGGGCGCCACGCTGGGCTTCGTGCTGGCGGGCATTCCCATCATACTGATTGGCCTGTTGTACGCGGAACTGGCGTCGGCCATGCCCGTCGTCGGTGGTGAGCATGAGTATTCACTGCGCGCGTTGGGCCGCAGCGGCTCGTTCATTTGCACCTGGGCGATCGTTTTCGTCTATGTCTCGGTATGCGCCTTCGAGGCGGTCGCGCTGCCCACCGTGATTGAATACTGGTTTTCGGATTACCAGGCCGGTTTCCTGTGGACTATTGCCGGATGGGATGTCTACGGCTCATGGGTGGCCGTCGGTGCTGTCGGCGCAGCGCTGGTCACGTTCATCAATTACATCGGGGTAAAGTCCTCTGCGGTCGTGCAGACCACCGTCACGCTGCTCATCCTGGCAGCGGGCCTGATGTTGATCAGCGGCGCCCTTTTCAAAGGGTCCATACTGAATCTCGAACCGCTGTTTACCCGCGGCATGACCGGTGTATTTGCGGTAGCCGTGATGGCGCCTTTCATGTTTGTCGGCTTCGATGTAATCCCGCAGGCCGCCCAGGAAATACAGCTCCCCGCCCGCTCGATCGGCCGGGTGCTGGTCGGCTCGATTGCAATGGCGCTGGCCTGGTATTGCCTGGTGATCCTGGCTGTTGCGGCCCTGCTTCCGGCCAACGGCATGCAGGGCAACCTGGTAACAGCCGACGCCGCTTCTGCAGCCTGGGGAAACGTCGGCGGCAACCTGCTGGTGCTGGGTGGCGTAGGCGGCATCATTACCAGCTGGAATGCTTTCCTGGTGGGTGGCAGCCGTGCCGTCTATGCGGCTCCCTGCCTGGCTCGGTAGACTGCATCCCAAGTACCGCACCCCTGCCAATGCCATCCTGTTGATCGGCCTGCTGTCGGCGGCCGCACCCCTGTTCGGCCGGGTTCTGCTGGTGTGGATCGTGGATGCTGGCAGTTTCGCCGTGGTAATCGCCTACATACTGGTAGCCGCCTCCTTTCTTTTATTGAGGAAGAACCAGCCCGACATGGAGCGACCATTCCGCCTGCGTCGCGGCAGGCTAATTGGCTGGCTGGCGTTGCTCGGAAGCATCGGGCTGCTCGTTCTCTACCTGCCTGGAAGCCCCTCGGCGCTGGCCTGGCCCATCGAATGGGGCCTGGTTCTGTTTTGGTTCGTCTTAGGAGGGCTTTTTTACCGCTTTAGCTAGTGACCCAGCGTCCCCATCCATATGGCGGCGAGGAACCCGATTACGGTCATCAGGCCGGTCAACCAACCGCCATGGTCATATGCCTCCGGCAGCATGGTCTGGGCGATCATGGCCAGCATCGCTCCGGCGGCCAGCCCCTCCAGAATTGCCCGCAAGTGCAACGGCGCTTCCGAAACGAAAACATTGCCAAAGGCAGCTCCGACAGCGGTCATGATCATCAGCGAAACCCACATGCCGATGATGAGCCAGGCTGAACCGCCTTGCTTTTTCATCACCACGGCGCTTGACATGCTCTCAGGAAGATTGGCAATGAACAAGCCGCCAATCAGTGCAACGCTGACGTTGGAGCCCTCCATTGTCGATCCGATAATCAACGATTCCGGGATGCCGTCCAGTGCGATTCCCAGCCAAATCGCCAGCGCAACATTGCTGCCGCCGGTTTTCTGAGCGCTGGCCGCATGCATGATCTCAGCCTCGGTGGGCCTTCCCAGCTCGGACTCCAGGTCCTGGCTTGCAGCCTCCAGCCAGGCTTGAGATTTGTCACGGTCAATATGGTCGCTGCTTCCCGGGCCGTGATTATCCGCCGCGAGCCGGTCAAGGCTCTCCTGCAATCCAGGCGATACCGCCACCACTTCGTTGAAGTCGTCCTTGTGAATCTCCCAGACCATGGTGTCTTCGAGCGCCTCGGCCCGCTTGATCGGCGGGAGGCCAGTCACTAGCGCCATTTCACCAAAGGCTTCGCCCTTGCCCAGCACTGAAGTCTGGCCGCCATCGTGGGCTTCGTGCGATTCGATCCGGACACTGCCCGATTCAATCAGGAAAAGGGCATCACAGGGGGCTTCCTCGTGACAGATCAGTTCGCCTTTTTCGAAAAGCCGCTTCTCGATATCGCTTACGACGCGGCGGATCTCATCGGGCGGCAGCGCCACCATCAGGTCCAGTACCGACAGCTTATCCAGGATCTCCCGATAATGCTGCTTCTTGGCGTGTTTAAGGCGGGAAGCGATGGTGGAAACTTTGCGCAGATAACCACCCATGCCGGACAGAACGTGATCAAGGCTGATAAACAGGATACAGCCGATCAGCGCGCCCACGGCCAGCCATTTGAAACCCTCGAATGGATCACCCGGAAAATGAGCCAGCGCAGGAACGACCAGTTCGAGTGCGAGCGCACAGAGTAATGCACCGGCGCCGAAGGCCATCACCGCAGCAGTCAGGCGCAAGCCCGGATTCAGCCAAATACCAAACGCCGCACCCAGCGGAAGAGATGCGGCGCTCAGGCCACCGAACAGAAACGCCAAGGTTACCGGGTCCATTGAATTCCTCGATTATTTTTATATATAGCGCCTAGTTATGGGTCAATACAGCCTTCCAGCCAAAAGGTGTTTTTTCATAAAGCGTCGTGAACCAGGAGTTCAAAGCCGAACCATCCTGAAACTGCAGGCTGACCTGGCCATAGGCGACCGCGTGATTTTTTTCCAGTTCCCTGACCTTCACGTTCGAGTACCGGAGCTCACCCCGGTCCTTCCCGGCTTGCGCAATGGTTTTCAGGTCCTCGATGCGTTGTTTTAACGTCACCGAACCTTGCGAAGAAACCTGCACGAATTCGGGGTGATAATAGCCGCTTATGGCCTCGAGGTCCCCCTCGTTCCAGACCTCGGAATAATAGTCCAATGCGGCATTTATCTCAGCGCGAGTATCTGCAATGACTGCACCGGCGAGGCCCAAGCCGATGACAAGGAGTGTTGCTCTGACGACGAATTCCATTACGGTTTGCTCCGGATGTTGAACCCTGACCACGGATCAACAGAATAACACTTCGCGCTAATTCAGCCAGCGACTCTTACCGTCCAGCAGAGCTTTCATCTCTTCGCCTGTCTGCGGCATTTCTTCCGGCGGGAGGTCGAGATGATTCAGAGGAACCTCCTGCCGGTATTGATCAAATACCGGCTGGACGATCTCCAGCGGTTTGACGGGGTAGCTGCCATCAGTCCGGACCAACTGGTGAGTGGTTGAATCAGCGAATGCAGGGATTGGCTGGACGCTGGCTAATGCCAGCAAGGCGCCGACCAGAAAGTGTTTCATTCCCATAGCGTCGCTCCGCATTCTGCCGAAGGGGGATGTTATCAGACGAGATCCAGTGCGTAATTTTTAAGATCCGAGAGCTTCACCACCCTGAGCGCAGCCGCATGGGTCGACTGCAGTACAACCCGCGGCGCGGCGCCCGCCTCCAGCGCCTCTTGCCAGCGGGCGGCGCACAGGCACCATTGGTCTCCCGGCCTGAGGCCAGGGAACCCAAATTCCGGATGCGGCGTGGTCAGGTCATTCCCGCGGGCGCGGGAAAATTCCAGGAACTCCGCTGTAACCCGGGTGCAGACGACATGCAGGCCAACATCCTCACTGCTGGTGTTGCAGCAGCCATCCCGAAAAAAACCTGTCATCGGATCATCCGAACAGGGGAGCAGCGGTTCACCGAGGACGTTGAGTTTTGCTTCCATAGCTCTGTCTAAACCTAATGTCACATCCAGAATCAAGAGATATGGGCACCGAATCCACCGTAAAAGGGTCTGCACGTAATTTTGCGCTGTATCGGGCGGGAACACTTGCGGGCAACCACCTGTGGATGCAAATCAGCCATGCCGGCAGGCAATCGCCGAAATACGTGGCATCGGAACCGCTGGCACCTTCGGAGGTGCAGCTCGATATCCTCAGCAATTTTCGCAAGCCGCGTGCACTCGAAGAGCATGAAATTCTCGATTTCATACAGCGCTTTGCGCGCGCCTCGGAGACAGCCCGGGACTGCGGTTTCACCGGGGTGCAGATTCACGCGGCCCACGGTTATCTGCTGTCGAGTTTTCTGTCACCCGTAACCAACCGGCGTGAGGATGACTGGGGTGGCAGCCTGGAAAACCGGGCGCGATTCCTGCTGGAAACCGTACGCGCTGTGCGGTCCCGCGTGGGCGGCGATTTTCCTGTATCGGTGAAACTCAATTCGGACGATTTTCGCAAAGGCGGCTTCACACACGAGGAGTGCCTGCGCGTCGTCACCTGGCTGGACCAGGAGAACATCGACTTGCTCGAGATATCCGGCGGCAATTATGAGCAGCCGCAGATGATGGGCGTGAGCGGTAAATCGGAATCAGAAACGGGAGTCCGGCACAGCACGCGGATCCGCGAAGCGTACTTCATGGATTATGCGGACAGTATACGAAAAGTCTGCCAGATTCCGTTGATGGTCACGGGCGGTTTCCGTAGCCGACAGGTCATGAGGCAGGCCCTTTCCGAGGGCCATTGCGACGTGATCGGCATTGGCCGTCCGATGTGCGTCGAACCTGAACTGCCCAGCAAGATGCTGCAAGGAGAGCTGGAAGTCGCTCCGCGTCCGGAGGACCGGTTAAAGCTGGCGCGGAAAGGATTCTTCTCCCCGGCCAGTCCGAACTTCGTCATACGCGCCATTAATGTTTTTGGCGCCATGGGTTGGTATTACCAGCAATTGTTCCGCTTGGCCGATGGCAAGGAACCGGATCTCGATATG
>CAMYKC010000099.1 GCA_947258865.1 uncultured Lysobacterales bacterium | reverse complement strand
CAGATGGCGGCATCAAACATATTCGGGATACGCAGACCGGGCTCCGGATGCAATTTGACCTGCCACTCGTTTTCAAAAAGAGCACGCACATCCGGATCGGATATATGCCGGTAACCGGGCAGTTCATGCGGGAAGGAGCCCATATCGCAGGAACCCTGCACGTTGTTCTGTCCACGCAGTGGATTGACACCCACACCTTCCCTGCCAAGATTACCGGTCGCCATCGCCAGGTTGGCGATACCCATGACCGTGGTCGAACCCTGGCTGTGTTCGGAGACGCCCAGGCCGTAATAAATTGCTGCATTGCGCGCCGATGCGAACAGCCGGGCCGCCGCCCTCAACTCGGAGGCCGGAATGCCGGTGATGCGTTCAGTCATTTCGGGCGAATTCTGTTCATTGCTGATGAATTCACGCCATTTCCGGTAAGGCTGGTCTTCACAGCGCGCGGCAATGAATGCGCTATCCTCGAGACCTTCGGTCACGACGACATGCGCCATCGCGTTGATAAACGCCACGTTGCTGCCCGGGAGCAGAGCCAGGTGATGGTCGGCTTTTATGTGCGGTGAAGAGACCAGTTCGATACGGCGCGGGTCCACGATGATCAGTCCCGCCCCGGCACGGAGCCGCTTTTTCAGGCGGGATGCGAATACGGGGTGGGCGTCGGTGGGATTCGCACCCATCACCATCACCACGTCGGCATGGTCCACTGAATCGAATGCCTGTGTTCCGGCGGACTCGCCCAGCGTGGTCTTCAGCCCATAACCCGTTGGCGAGTGACACACGCGTGCGCAGGTATCGACATTATTGTTGCCGAATGCAGCGCGGACCATTTTCTGGACCAGGTAAGTCTCCTCATTGGTGCAGCGCGAGGAGGTTATGCCGCCAATGCTGTCCGGCCCGTATTTCTCCTGGATATCCTTCAATCGCCTGGCTGCATATTCGATGGCCTCATCCCAATCGACCTCGCGCCAGGGGTCATCAATACTGTCCCGGATCATCGGGCTGGTTATCCGGTCGCTGTGAGTGGCGTAACCAAAGGCGAAGCGCCCCTTGATGCAGGCATGTCCTTCATTCGCATGTCCTGCCTTGTCCGGGGTCATGCGCAGGACTTCGCCTCCCTTGAGTTCCGCATTGAATGAGCAGCCGACGCCACAGTAGGCGCAGGTCGTCAGCACGCTGCGCTCGGGCTGGCCTTCTTCGATAACCGACTTTTCAATCAAAGCTTCCGTTGGGCAGTTGTCGACACAGGCGCCGCAGGAAACACACTCCGAATCCATGAAGCTGTCCAGCTGCCCGGCTGTCACCTTCGAGGCGAAACCGCGCCCGTCTACCGTCAATGCAAAGGTGCCCTGGATGTCATCACAGGCCCGCACGCATCGGTAACACACGATGCACTGAGAGGGATTAAACGCAAAATAGGGATTGGATTCGTCCACGGCGGATTCCCTGTGATTCGCGCCGGCCAGCCCATAGCGGCTGTCTTCCACGCCCAGCGATTCCGCCACATCCTGCAGCTCGCAATCACCGTTGGCGGAGCAACTGGTGCAGTCCAGGGGGTGATCGGACACATACAACTCGACCACGTTCCGGCGCAAACCCTCCAGGCGCCTGGATTGCGTCATGACCACCATGCCTTTCTCCACCAGGGTGGTGCAGGAGGCGGGGTAACCCTTGCGCCCCTCGATCTCAACCAGGCAGACCCGGCATGAGCCGAAAGCGTCCAGGCTGTCTGTCGCGCACAGCTTTGGCACCTCGACACCCGCCAGCGCCGCGGCCCGCATGATGGACGTCCCTTCGGGTACGGTGACCTCCCGTCCGTCAACGGTCAGGGAAACGAGGCCTCCGATTTTGATGGGCGCGGGAGTACCCAAATCAAGGTTATGGTCGGCTTGAAGCTGGCGCATATCGATCAGTCTCCGAAATCCTCGGGAAAATGCATGATTGCACTGCGCACGGGAAGCGGCGTCAACCCGCCCATGGCGCAGAGTGATCCTTCGATCATGGTATCGCAAAGGTCATCCAGGACCTCAAGATTGAATTCCCGGTCCTGGCCTGCGATCACCCGGTCAATGACTTCGACGCCTCTCACTGAACCCACCCGGCAGGGCGTGCACTTGCCGCATGACTCCACGGCGCAGAATTCCATGGCAAAACGGGCCTGCTGAGCCATGTCGACCGTATCATCGAAGACCACCACGCCGCCATGCCCGAGCATGCCGCCGATTTCGGCGAGCGCTTCGTAGTCCAGCGCCACGTCCCAGTGCGATTCGGGAAGGTAGGTGCCCAGTGGTCCCCCAACCTGGATTGACCGAACCGGCCGCCCGCTGGCGGTACCGCCGCCATAACCTTCGACCAGTTCACGCAGGGTTTCGCCAAACGGGATCTCCACCAGCCCGCCGCGCTTGATGTTGCCCGCGAGCTGAACCGTGAGTGTGCCGCGCGAACGCCCGGTTCCAAAATCCCGGTAAAAGGCTGCGCCCTGGGCCAGAACCGTACTCGCCGCAGCCAGCGACAGCACGTTATTCACTGCTGTCGGCTTGCCCATCAGTCCTTCGACCGCAGGCACCGGTGGCTTGAAACGAACCAGGCCGCGCTTGCCTTCGAGGCTGTCCAATAGCGAAGTTTCCTCGCCGCAGATGTAAGCACCGGCTCCGATACGAAGTTCGATCCGGAATACGTTCCGTGATCCACAAAGGTTTTCTCCGAGGTAACCGGCCTGGCTCGCCCGATCGATGGCATCGCTCAGAACGGATTTGCAGTGCGGGTACTCGGAACGGAGGTAAATATAGCCTTCGCTGGCCCCAACGGCGAGACCGGCGATGGTCATGCCTTCGATCAACTGGTAAGGGTCAGCCTCCATCAGCAGCCGGTCAGCAAACGTACCCGAATCGCCTTCGTCTGCGTTGCAGACGATGTATTTCTGGTCCGCGGATGTGTCGAGCACCGTCTGCCACTTGATTCCGGTTGGAAAAGCCGCACCGCCCCTGCCGCGCAATCCGGACTCTTTGATTTCATCGACAATGGCCTGGGGCTCCATCTGCAGTGCCCGTTCGAGACCCTTGAAGCCGCCCGTGTCGCGGTAGTCTTCCAGGGACAGCGGGTCCGTCCAGCCCGCCCTGGCGAAGGTCAGGCGTTGCTGGCTGGCCAGCCAGTCAATTCCCTCGACTGCACCCAGCGACAGGCGATGGTCTGCATCTCCCGGGAAGCCGGCTTCAAAAAGTCCGGGGACTTCGATCGGCGCTACAGGACCAAAAGCCATTCGCCCCTGATCGGTCTCTACCTCCACCAGCGGTTCCAGCCAAAAGGCGCCGCGCGATCCGTTGCGGATGACTTCAACATCGATCCCCCTTCCCGCCGCACCGTCCCGGATGCGCTCCGCAACTTCGTCCGCGCCCAGTGCGCAGGCAGTGGCATCCCTGGGTACGTACACCCTGACGGCCATCAGTCCTCGGCCTCCAGGCGCGAAATCAACTCGTCGAACGACTCAGCGGAAACCCGCGCATGAATGTCATCATTGATTCGAATGGATGGCGAACAGGCACAATTGCCAAGACAGTAAACCGGCTCCAGGGAGATCAGGCCATCCGGGGTGGTTTCTCCAAAATCGATACCCAGGCGATCACGGGCATGCAGTTCCAGTTCGCGGGAACCCATCGCCTGGCAGGCTTCGGCACGGCACACCTGGATGGTGTGTTCCCCGCCGGGCTCACTGCGGAAATCATGGTAAAAGTTCATCACGCCGTGAATTTCAGCCCGCGACAGGTTCATGGCACGGGCAATGAAGGGAACCGAGTCACGGGGTATGTGACCCAATTTATCCTGTATCGCATGCAGAACAGGCAACAGGGCTCCGACTTTGCCGCGATGACTTTCGACGGCGGCTTCGACAATTTCCCCGAGCGAGACAGCTGATGCGTTCATGACTCCCAACCGGCCCCTAATTCGAGAATTCGAAATCCCTGAATTGTTCGCGTAAGTCCATCTTCTGTATTTTCCCCGTGGCCGTGTGCGGAATTTCATCGACGAAAACCACGTCGTTGGGCATCCACCACTTGGCAATCTTACCATCCAGGTAAGCCAGCACTGTTTCCGCGTCCACTTCAGAACCTGGATTCCTGACAACGATCAGCAAGGGCCGCTCAGTCCACTTGGGATGCGGCAGGCCGATCACGGCGGCTTCAGCCACGCCTTCACAGCCCACGGCTGTATTTTCAATGTCGATGGAGGAGATCCATTCGCCGCCGGACTTGATGACGTCCTTGTCGCGATCGGTGATCTGCATGTAGCCGAGCGGATCGATGTTGGCGATATCACCCGTATCGAACCAGCCATCGTCGGTCAGCGTTTTTTCATCCAGTCTGAAATAGCCTTTCGAGATACAGGGTCCCTTGACGAGCAGGTGCC
Organism: uncultured Lysobacterales bacterium; assembly: GCA_947258865.1. Classification (GTDB taxonomy): domain Bacteria; phylum Pseudomonadota; class Gammaproteobacteria; order Xanthomonadales; family SZUA-36; genus CAMYKC01. The sequence goes on along the minus strand of CAMYKC010000099.1, from coordinate 8,564 downwards.
CTGAAGACTGGCCGTCGCGCGGCAGTTCATCGCCCGCGTCATCGACAACCTTCATCTCCACCAGGTACGGCGTTCTGCCCTGTTTTTCCTTCAATTTCAGACGGGCCTCCTGGTCGAGGTGGGACGTTGCATTTTTCATCTTGCCGGTCGTACCCAGCGGCGACATTTCCGTCATCCCCCAGCCGTGAATCACTTCGACGCCATAATCCAGTTCGAACTTCCGGATCATCATTGGCGGGCAGGCAGCGCCGCCCACGACGACTTTTTCCAGGTAGGGCAGTTTTTTACCCGTTTCTTCGAGGTACTGCATCAGGCCGAGCCAGACCGTGGGCACGGCCGCCGTCGAGTTGACTTTTTCCGAATCCAGCAACTCATAAATGCTCGCACCGTCCATTCCGGCGCCGGGCATCACCATCTTGGCGCCGGCCGCGGGCACCGCGAAGGTCAGGGCCCAGGCATTGGCGTGGAACATCGGCACGACAGCCATGATCACATCCTCGGATTTCAAACCGAAAACATCCGGCTGGTTGACCATCAGCCCATGCAGCACATTGGACCGGTGCGAATAAAGCACACCCTTGGGATTACCGGTCGTTCCGGATGTATAGCAGAGGCCGGCCGCGGTATTTTCGTCGAATGATTTCCACTCGAAGTCATCGTCAACGGCGCCGATCCAGTCTTCGTAGGCCACAGCATTGGGCAAAGCCGTGTCGGGCATGTGCTCCGCATCGGTCAACACAACGTATTTCCTGACCGTCGGGAACTTGTCCCTCAAGGCTTCGAGGATGGGCACGAAAGTGAGGTCCACGAATATGATCTTGTCTTCGGCGTGATTGACAATGTAGCCGAGCTGTTCGGCAAACAGTCTTGGATTCAGCGTGTGATAAATCGCGCCATTGCCCATGATGCCGAACCAGGTTTCAACATGACGCTCGGTGTTCCATGCCATGGTCCCGATCCGGTCGCCCAGCTTAACGCCTTCCAGTTCCAGGGCCTTGGCCACCTTCAACGACCGCGTGCGAATATCAGCCAGGCTGGTCCGGCGGACCGGTCCTTCCACGCCACGGGTCACCATTTCGCGCTCACCGTGATTCAGGGCGGCGTGGTCGAGAATGGTGTGGGTCAACAACGGGTAATCTTGCATCAGGCCTAACATGGACAAATCCTCTTTGTTTATCTGAGTGGGACGAATAATTCGAGTCCATCAAGATAATCTGCTTTTGTCCTGAGTGCCAGCCCGTCTGCTGCAACAGGGGAACCGCCTTGGTCTGGCAATTCATAGCCCTTATATTGAGTGATTATCCTTTCCCAGGAATAACAGGAATAAGTCAATGTACGATTGCACCCGGAATTACATCAATGGCCAATGGGTCGAATCCAGCGCCGCAACCACCAGCGACATCATCAATCCGGCAAACGGGAAGCCCATCGGCAAGGTCTCCCTGGGCACAGCCGCGGACGTCGATCAGGCGGTTGCCGCGGCAAGGACGGCTTTCGCGGAATACTCGCAGTGGACCATTGAGCAGCGGCTCGATCTGCTGGAGAAAATTGTCGAGGCTTACAAAGCCCGCTGGAATGACATAGGTGATGCGATCAGCGCGGAAATGGGGGCGCCCCTGCCGTTTGCGCAAAAGGCGCAGGCCGGTTCCGGGCTGGGCCATTTCAAGGCAACCATCGCGGCCCTGAAAGAAATGAAGACCGAGGAAAAAGTCGGTTACTCCACTGTGCTGAAGGAACCGATTGGCGTTTGTGGACTCATCACGCCCTGGAATTGGCCGATCAACCAGGTCACCTGCAAAGTCGCGCCGGCCCTGGCAGCGGGCTGCACCATGGTGCTCAAGCCCAGTGAAATTGCGCCGATAGACGCCATGATTTTTGCCGAGGTGCTGGATGCGGCCGGCGTGCCGGCCGGCGTCTTCAACCTGGTTCAAGGCGACGGGCCCGGCGTCGGCGCCGCCATGTCCGCTCACCCGGGCATCGACATGATGTCATTTACCGGCTCCACGCGCGCCGGCGTGCTGGTCGCCAAGGCCGCGGCCGACACGGTCAAGCGGGTGGCCCAGGAACTGGGCGGCAAGTCCGCCAACATCATCCTGGAAGGCGCCCCGCTCCGGGAAGCGGTGGAGTCCGGTACCCACGGCATGTTTCACAACTCCGGGCAGTCGTGTAATGCGCCCAGCCGGATGCTGGTGCCGCAAGACCACTACGAGGAAGCCGTGGCAATCGCTGCTGAGGTGGCTGAGAACACCATTGTCGGTGACCCGGCGGATGAAGGCACGCACATCGGCCCCGTGATCAGCGAAGCTCAGTACCGCAAGATCCAGGGCCTGATCGAGAAGGGCATCGAAGAAGGCGCCCATATCGCCGCCGGCGGCCCCGGAAAACCGGAAGGCCTGGAAACAGGCTATTACGTCCGACCAACCGTTTTCCGCGATGTGAATAACGACATGACCATCGCCCGGGAAGAAATTTTTGGTCCGGTGCTGTGCATGATCCCCTACTCCACCCTCGATGAGGCCATCGCTATCGCCAACGATACGGAGTACGGGCTTTCCGGCTATGTATACGGCGCAAACGCAGAAGAAGCCATGGCCGTCGCGCGCCGGATGCGGACAGGCATGGTGCATCTCAACGGGGCACCGAACGACGTCAATGCGCCCTTTGGGGGCTATAAGCAGTCGGGCAATGGGCGCGAATGGGGCGCGCACGGCATCGAGGACTTTCTCGAAGTCAAAGCAGTGATGGGCGCCGCCTGAAATACGGCCCGGTTCCCATAGACGTGTTGCCAAGCGATTAGCCGTGAGCACCATCATCACCATAGATCTCGATGCCTTAACGGCCAACTTCCGTTATTGCCGGGAGCAGATCAAGCCGGCGAGCTGCGCGGCCGTTGTCAAAGCCGACGCCTATGGACTGGGTATCCGGCATGTCGCCCTCGCCCTGCACCACGCCGGCTGCCGGCAGTTTTTCACTGCCACGCATCGCGAAGGCATAATCCTTCGCTCCCTTTTGCCTAACGTCCAGATTTACGTGCTGGAGGGCGTCAGGCAGCAAAGCATTACAGCCTTTCTCGACCATGACCTCGTGCCAGTGCTGATCACGCAGAAGCAGGTCGGTGTTTGGGCCGATGAAGCTCGTGCCCAAGGCAAGCGCCTGCCTGCGATATTCCATGTCGACAGCGGTATGACCCGGCTGGGCTTTGGTGAACCCGAGCTGCGCCGCCTGCTGGAAACCAGCGATGACCTGGAATGCCTGGACATCCGGTACGTCATGACTCATTTTGCCTGTGCCGACGAGGCAGACGGCAAAATGGTCCGGCAGCACTTCGACCGGTGCAACCAGCTCAGGCAGCTGCTGCCGGAAGCACCAACAAGCATCGGCAATTCAGCCGGGGCGCTGATGGGCGGCCCGTTCGCGGGTAATTTGGCCCGCATAGGCATCGCGCTGTTTGGCGGCAATCCTTTCCTGGAAGATTCCGTCCCGCTGCGGCCGATATTGCGCGTCCAGAGCCGTATCCTGCAGCTCCGGGAAATCACCGAGGAAACGACAGTCGGCTATGGCGCCACGTATGTCGCCAAACCCGGTACACGAATCGCCACGGTCGGCATCGGCTACGCGGACGGCTATCCCCGGTCGCTGGGCAACCGGGGAATCGCTGCGATCGCCGGGCACCGGGTACCCGTCGTTGGCCGGATATCAATGGATCTGATCACGCTGGATGTCAGCGGCCTGCCGGATGAGCTCGTCCAGCCGGGGTGCATGGTCGACCTTATCGGGCCGGACATCAGCCTGGAAGAAGTCGCCGAACTCGCCGGCACGATCAACTACGAAATTTTGACCGGATTAGGCCAGAGGGCCAGCCGGATTTTCCTCGGCGGCCCGCCTGAAGAAATGTAGGAGGCCGCCGCGCAGCTGATAGTGCTGGAGCGAGCCTTGGCGGCGATATAGGTCTTTCCAGTCAAGAGGGCATGCCGTCCATCGCCGGGCGGCCGGACTCACACCACGGATTCAGCTCTTACCGTAATTTTCGAACTTCGCCAGCACCCGATCCATTTCAACGTCGTCCAGGATGACCAGCCATCTCCGCTTCATCAGGCAAGCCCTCCGGTCTCGAAGCGCAATCAGCACGTGGTCGGATAATTCCTGGGTTCCAAAGGTCGCATACGGCGAGCAACGGATATCGCGGCCACCGGCCACGGCCACCATGTAATGAAATGCCGGTATCGGCCGGCCCAGGCAGGCCAGCGCAGCACAGTGCACGGGGTGAGCATGTAGTATGGCTCCTGCATCGTCACGCGCGCGGTAGACATCCCGGTGAATGCGCCATTCACTCGATGGTTTCCGGCTTCCCGCATGTGCGCCGCTGTCTTCCACCATCACGATGTCGCCGGCCCCGAGCTGGTCGTAGGGCAAGCCAGATGGCGTGATCAGCATACCGTCGCCATGCCTCACGCTGAGGTTGCCTGATGTGCCCTGGTTGATGCCGCAGCGGTTCATTTCCTGCGCGGCTTCGATCAACCGCTCCCGCGTAGCATCAGTCATTGGTTTCGCCCCCACGCTCGGGATACAGGGACAAAAGCCCCTTTTCGCTGGCCGGGCATCTGCCGCGTTCGGTTATCAGGCCCGATACCAGGCGCGCTGGTGTCACATCGAAAGCGTAATTACGCGCTGATACGCCATCGGGCGTGATCCGGACCGTGCCGATGCCACCCGATGAAAGCCGGCCTTCGACTTCCGTTACTTCGCTGGCGTCGCGCTCCTCGATCGGAATACCCGCCACCCCATCAACCATCTCCCAGTCAATCGTGGGGCCAGGCAGCGCGACGTGGAAAGGCACCTGGTTGTCCACCGCGGCCAGTGCTTTCAGGTAGGTTCCAATCTTGTTGCACACATCACCGTTGCGCGCCGTGCGGTCGGTCCCGGTGATGCACAGGTCCACGAGGCCGTGCTGCATCAGGTGCCCCCCCGCATTGTCCACGATCACGTCGTGCGGAATTCCATGTGCCGCCAATTCCCAGGCCGTCAATGCCGCACCCTGGTTGCGCGGCCGGGTTTCATCCACCCAGACATGAATCGGGATACCGGCGTCATGCGCCCGGTATATCGGCGCCAGCGCCGTGCCCCAATCCACCGTCGCGAGCCAACCGGCATTGCAATGCGTCAGGATATGGAAAACTTCGGAGCCTTTCTTTCGTGAAGCCAGGAGGTCCCGGATCAAGGCCAATCCATGCTCGCCGATCCGGTGATTGATGTCGACGTCCTCCTCACAAATCCGGTGTGCGAGGCGATACGCAGCGTCGGCCCGTCCGGACGGCGGCAAGGGCCGCAGTTCTGCTTCCATGCGCGTCAGCGCCCAGCGCAGGTTGACAGCGGTGGGGCGCGTCGCCAGCAGTGTTTCGAGGGCATCCTGAAGTGAGCTGTCCTCTGCTTGCTCCCTCATCGCCAGGGCCATTCCGTAGGCCGCGGTCGCTCCGATCAGCGGCGCACCGCGAACCCGCATGACACGGATCGCCTCGGCTGCGTCATCAACGCATTTCAGGGAACGGATTCTGAGTTCGTGCGGAAGGTAAGTCTGGTCGATGATATCGACCGACCAGTGGTCATCGTTGAGCCAGATGGAACGATAAAATTTACCATTCACTTTCATACGGCGAACACGTTAACACAGCTCTTTCCTGCCAATGGCAAATTGAGATCAATCAGGCCTGTAAATCGCATCGAACAACTGACAAATTTTGGCAATAAATGTGTCCAAACGGGTCAGATCGGCACTTGATTTGTGCCCGATTTTTGCTGCAAAAAGGCCGTTAATAATTTTTTATCTATATGTTTTATATAGTTATTTATATAGAAATATAACCTCGATCATCAAGTTGGCATGTAATGTGCATTAAACTTACTGCAACCAAGCATTACGAAAGGGAAATCAGGAACGACAAAGGACCACCAGGAGTTGAGATAAAATGCTTACGAATCTACGCCAAACCGTATTTGAAGTTGAACCGCTCAAGAGCGTTGTCAACGTCGGAAGCTCAACTGCCTATTACATCTGTGTGATGCCCGGAAAATCTTTGGGTACGGTGGGCGCCATAAAAGATTTCGCCAACGAATTTGCCGGTATGGATGCCATGAACGAAACGGAATTCAACACTGCGTGCGCCCGACCAGGAAAGAAAGATGCGTCCTGTTCCTGGTTCGGGCGCGTTCTCGCCACCCTGGGCCGTTAAAAGGCCCGCCATATTGTCCTACGAGGCCGCCAACAGTTCGCTGTAGGCGGCTTCAAGGCATTCCCTGAAATATTCGATATCCGGCAGCATTTCGCGATCGGAAATGATGTTGAATGACATCTCGCCGTTGTAGCTGGGCGTAGCGACGAACAAGCCCATGCCGTCGGCCAGCGGCGCCATGCCATAAGTATGCAGCAGCGTTGCGCCATTCATGTAAAGTGTTTGCTGGGGGCCGGGCACATTCGAGATGAACAGGTTGCACAGTTTGCTCGTGAACCGTCCGCCGGCGATCAGGCGCGCGACCCCCGCCAGGGTCGCCGCCGGCACGTGCTTGGTAAGATCGGTCATCAGGCGGGCGGAAATCCCGGACTTTGCAGCCTTTGTCTGCTGCGTCGTGTCGCGGATGATCTGCAGGCGCTCGAGCGGATCTTCAACCGTGGTCGGCAACGCCACCGACATGGCGCTGATGTTGTTGCCGGGTATTTCAGCCTCGCTGCCACTGGACCTTGCGTTGACCGGTGCGATGGCCACCAGCGGATCGCGGGGTAACTCACCATGGTGGTCGAGGTAGCGCCTCAGTGCGCCAGTGCAAATCGCGATCACGACGTCATTGATGGTGGCGCCATCGACTTTGGATTTGATCTGTTTCAGCTCCTTCAATCCGAAAATCGTCGCATCGAACATCTTGTGCGGCGATACGGGATGATTGAAACGCGTCAACGGCACCTTTTTACCGCTTGCCGAGTCGGAACTGAGGGACTTCTTGATCGTGTCCCATATGGCAGGCGAAAAACGCAGCAGTGTGCTGGCCAGTTTGACCGGGGACTGTATGTTACTGACCAGCGCGCGGTTCAGGACTTTGACAGTGGAAGGCGCCATGCCCGGTTGAGAGGTCTTGGCAGGCAACTTGACGGCAGGCGTGCCCTTTTTGTCAAGGTCGGACATCGCGCTGAAAAAGTGCATGGCCGAAGCGCCGTCAATCGCGGCGTGATGAACCCGTGTTGCAATGGCGTAAGACCCTTTGGGAATGCCTTCGATCCGGTCCAGGCCCTCGATGACATACATATCCCAAAGGGGGCGATTCATGTCCATTGGCCGGCTGAAATGCCTCGATAAATGGATACAGAACTGCCGCCAGTCTCCGGGCTCGGGCAAGCCGCTGTGGAACATGTGGTGTTCGATGTCGAAAAACTCGTCCTCAACCCAGTACGGGTGGTCAAAATCGTAGGGCAAACGCATGAGACGCCGCTTGAAAACCGGCGACCATTCCAGGCGATTCTCGACATGCTGAATGATGTCCTTGAACCGCACCTTGCCGCCTTTTGCGGTTGAAGGATCGTAGATATTCACGCCCATCACGTGAGTCAGGTTGTTGCCGGTTTCGATGTAGAGAAACTGGGCGTCCTGTGCGCTGAGTTGTTGCATTGCTATTTCCCGTGACCCGCCGGAATCACCATTCGGTTCATCGGCCCGGATCTTCAGACATGGCAAGAAGCCTGATTCTGTCCAGCCTTCTCGAAAGTTCTTTGAAATTCTTCAGTAAACGGTTTCTTCGCTCCCTGAGATTTTCATCACCGCCCTCTGTCAGCCCAAGATTCCGGGCGAGTTTGAAGCCGTTGCTAAAGAGGATTTTACCAATGGAAGCCTCGCTGGTGATACGTCTTTGTAAATAAGCCTGCTTACCTTCCTTGAGTGCCCGGTTGACACAGACGTCTTCGTCCATTGATTCGCCCGGATCCAGCCTGGCCAGCAAGTCGAAAACGACGCTATAAGCCTCGACATAGGGCAGCAGGCTGGCGTGTGCCACCAGCGGATACATATCGGATAACAACGCTAAAGCGCCCTGGCCGCCGCTTTCCAGCCTGCGCTCCCAGCCTGCATCGATGCGGGCCAACTCTTCCTTCAGTTCTTTGCGGAACCGCTTTTTCCTGGGATAGAAGAATTCGAACTTGAATTGGTCACGAAGCTGCTCGGTTTCCTGCCAGAAAACCGCCGCTGCCTCGTCTTCCGGAGAATCAGCCGCTTTCAACAAGGCCAACTCCAGGATGGCCTTGTTGATAAAATGATGAATAATGGTGTTGCGGTAATAACTGGCCACCGGGTGCTGGTCGGGCTCAATGCCATACACGATCTCAGTGCCTTCGTCATAGCGAATGAGCAAACGCATGCCGACCATCGAATTGGCCAGCTTATCAACGTGCGCCAGGCGATCCGGCCAGAAATCGCTGGTAATCCTGATGCCCCGGGCCAGCGCCCAGCGGACCAGGGCGATGATCTCGGCCTGAAGCTGCTCCAGCGTGAGCGCACGCGGGGCCGCACCGAGCAATACCAAGCAAC
>CAMYKC010000098.1:26367-30084 GCA_947258865.1 uncultured Lysobacterales bacterium | reverse complement strand
TATTGAACATATTTTGGACATTTCAAAAAAAAGACCACCGCTTGGGTGGTCTCTTCTAGTCATTAATTCTTTCACAATCAATGACCTGGGATATGGCGTCCCCTAGGAGATTCGAACTCCTGTTGCCGCCGTGAAAGGGCGGTGTCCTAGGCCTCTAGACGAAGGGGACATCATGGTGGAGCTAGGCGGGATCGAACCGCCGACCTCTACAATGCCATTGTAGCGCTCTCCCAGCTGAGCTATAGCCCCGAAAAGCCGACGCATCTTACTGATTTGGCTCTATCATGTCAATGTGAAACTCAGCTGATTTCGACCAGAACAGCTTGCTTCGGGGCTTCGCTGATTGAGCGCCGGGCAGGCTGCATGGTAGCCACGCTGTGGCCCTGTTTTAACAGGTAATCCAACCACCGGTCCAGCGCCCGGTTACGGCGCCAGGATTGTTGAAGAATTTGCCACGCAGGATAGGATGGATGCGCGGTCCGGGTGCAGCCCTGCCCCGTGTTGTAGGAAGTCGCTTCCGCCAGGTGGGCATCGTGATAGAAGCGGATATGGGCGTCCGGCGCGTAGGAACGGTCATCACCTTCCTGAAACTCATAGGTCAGGCGTAAAAACGTAGTGTAGGGATGTCTTTCAAGGATTTCCAATCGCAGAATCGGCGACCCGGAAACACGGGAAACCATCGAGTCATGAAAGGCAATGTGATCCGGTATCAACAACTGAAGCTGGCGATAGATCTCTTCCTGCACGTCCTGCAGCTTTTTCAAAGCAGGGTGCGAGTCTAGACCGTTCTTCTGACTGAATGAGACCATGCAAAAAGCATATCACAGCAATGGCTAATACATTTCACGCTGCATTCCAAGGTGCGCCAGGACCCTGCTTGCAATCTCTTCGATGGAGCTGTGGGTGGTATGGACCGTCGCGATTCCCGCTGATCTGAGCAGGCTTTCTGCCGCATCGACTTCCCAGTGACACTGCTTCATGGAAGCATAACGGCTGCCCGGTTTGCGGGTCTCCCTGATCTGGGCCAGGCGGTCGGCATCAATCATGAGGCCGACAATCTTGTGTTTGTTTCGGCGCAATTGCTCAGGCAGCCGCTGGCTTTCGAGATCGTGCCCGGTCAGCGGGTAATTGGCCGCCTTCACACCGAAATGCAGCGCCATGTAAAGGCAGGTTGGCGTTTTTCCGGTCCGGGAAATTCCCACCAGGATGAGGTCCGAATTTTCATAGCTCAGGCTGATCCCATCATCGTGGGACAGCGCATAATTCGTCGCTTCGATGCGGTCTTCGTAGCGTGCTTCGTCGGCAACCCCATGGGCCTGACCAACGGTGGCCTGCGGAGCTACACCCAGGGCAAATTCCAGCGTGTCGATAAAGTCCGCGAACAAGTCGAGGATGACACCCTTGCTGCGATAGAAAACAGCTCGCGTGTCGTCATCGATGATGGACAGGAAGACTATGGCGGCGGCGTCATTTTCTTCACAGGCCTGGTTGATCCTGCTGACGGTTTCCGCGGCCTTTTCCGGACTGTCGACGAAGGGAATCCGGATCTGGCTGAACGCCACGTTCGGGAATTGCGTGAGCAGGCTGTGCCCCAGGGTCTCGGTCGTAATGGCCGTGCCGTCTGAAATGAAGAATACCGTGCGCTGCATACTTCGCCCTTGTAAAATTGACTCATAATTCGGGAGAGCTTCTGGTGAACCACTATATATCATGGCTGCATGAACTGGGCATGGGCGACCTGGATCGGGTCAGCGGAAAAAACGCTTCGCTCGGTGAAATGATCAGCCAGTTATCCGGCCTGGGGGTTTCGGTGCCTGGCGGTTTTGCGACGACATCAGAAGCGTTCCGGGATTTCCTCTCCCAGTCGGGCCTGGATGACCGCATTAACGCCAGGCTCGCCTCCCTGGATACGGAAGATGTTCACGCCCTGGCCAAAGCCGGCTCCGATATTCGCCGCTGGGTCACTGAAACATGTCTTCAGCCGGAATTGGAGGAGGCGATCGATCAGGCCTGGGAGCAATTATGCGAGATGGCCGGAACACGTCCGTCAGTCGCTGTTCGCTCCTCGGCCACCGCTGAGGACCTGCCCGACGCCTCCTTCGCCGGCCAGCAGGAAACTTTTCTCAACGTTCGTGGACTGGCAGAGGTCAAGGCCAAGATCCTCGACGTCTTTGCGAGCCTGTACAACGACCGGGCAATTTCCTATCGCGTCCACCAGGATTTTGAACACAGCGGGGTCGCGCTCTCGGCCGGTGTGCAGATCATGGCACGCTCCGATCTTGGCTCCAGCGGTGTAATGTTCACGCTGGATACCGAATCCGGATTCCGTGACGCCGTTTTTATCACCTCGTCCTTCGGCCTTGGGGAAACCGTGGTCCAGGGAGCCGTCAATCCGGACGAGTTCTATCTTTACAAACCCGCTTTGGCTTCCGGTCACGATCCGGTTTTGCGCCGTAACCGGGGCTCCAAGGCCATCGAGATGGTCTACAACAACCGGCCCGGTGGCGGTGTCGAAACACGAAACGTCGAAGAGCGCAGGAGGCTGAGCTTCAGCATCACCGATGAGCAGGCTATCGAATTGGCCAGGCAGGCCGTGACCATCGAGGATCACTACGGCAAACCGATGGACATCGAATGGGCGCTCGACGGCGACTCCGGGAAGCTCTATATCGTCCAGGCGCGGCCTGAAACTGTGAAAAGCCGGGGCGGAAATATTGTTGAAAGATACCGTCTGAAGGAAAGCGGCGGGATCTTATGCGAGGGGCGCAGTATCGGCCAGAGAATCGGCAGCGGCAGGGCGCGCGTCATCCAGTCCATCGACCAGATGGACGAAGTAGAAGCCGGTGACGTATTGGTGACCGATATGACCGATCCCGACTGGGAGCCGATCATGAAGCGGGCTGCTGCTATCGTGACCAATCGCGGTGGCCGGACCTGCCATGCAGCCATCATTGCAAGGGAACTTGGCATACCGGCCGTCGTGGGCTGTGGTGACGCCACTACCCGCATTCCGGCCGGCGCCCCGGTTACCGTGTCCTGCGCTGAAGGTGACACAGGCTTCGTTTATGACCGCGAACTGGAATTCGAAATCCATGCCGACTCGCTCGCCGATATGCCGGAGCCTCCCCTGAAAATCATGATGAACGTGGGTAATCCAGACCGGGCATTCGATTTCTCGCAGATCCCCAATTTTGGTGTTGGCCTGGCGCGTCTCGAATTCATCATCAACCGGATCATCGGGGTGCATCCCAAGGCGCTGCTGCAGTGCGACACGCTGGATGGCGAGATCCGAAAACAGGTCGAACGCAAAATGGCTGGGTATGCGGATCCGGTGACCTTTTACGTAAACCGGCTGGCCGAGGGCGTAGCGACCATCGCAGCCGCATTTGCACCCTCCCCTGTCATCGTGCGCCTGTCCGATTTTAAATCCAATGAATACGCTAACCTGATCGGTGGCCGAAAATACGAGCCGCATGAAGAAAATCCCATGCTGGGTTTCCGCGGCGCATCCCGTTTTGTCTCTGAAGAATTCCGGGACTGTTTCGAACTCGAATGCCGGGCACTGCGCAAGGTCCGCGAAGACATGGGCCTGGAGAGTGTATGGGCCATGATCCCTTTCGTGCGCACTCCGGACGAAGGGCGCCAGGTTATCGAAGTCATGAAAGGATTCGGGCTTGAACAGGGCAAACACGATCTGCGCATCATCATGATGTGTGA
>CAMYKC010000098.1:0-26337 GCA_947258865.1 uncultured Lysobacterales bacterium | reverse complement strand
TCGATCGGTTCGAACGACCTGACCCAGCTGACGCTCGGACTCGACCGCGATTCGGGCCTGATCGCGCACCTGTTCGATGAGCGTAACGATGCGGTCAAAGCATTGCTCGAAATGACGATCAAGGCATGTAAGAGGCGCGGCAAGTATGTCGGGATCTGCGGCCAGGGTCCGTCGGATCACCCCGATCTGGCCCAGTGGCTTTGTGACCAGGGCATCGAGAGCATGTCACTGAACCCGGATACGGTAGTGGACACCTGGTTGATGCTGTCCACACCCTAGCGCTGGCCTGGACAACCAGAGAGCACACCCATGAATGAACGGTAATAACGCAGTTCTGCAATGGATTCCCGAATATCCGACAAGGCTTCGTGTCGATTGTTTTTGTCGAGTCCTTCGAGCACCTGCGGTGCCCAGCGGGCGGCCAGCTCCTTGAGGGTACTGACGTCCAGGTTCCGGTAATGGAACCAGGATTCGAGTTCAGGCATCAGGCGATGCATAAAACGGCGGTCCTGGCAGATGCTGTTGCCGCAAAGGGGGGAAACGCCGGGCGCGGTCCAGAGCGCCAGGAATTCCAGGGTGCCCTGCTCGGCCTCTTGCAAGCTGGTCTTGCTATCCAGCGCTCTCTTCCAAAGCCCGGAAGCAGCGTGATGCTCACGGTTCCAGTCGTCCATGCTCTCCAGCAAGGCCTCGGTGGTCCGGATTGCGTAAACAGGGCCTTCGGCGAGTTCGTTGAGATCCGCGTCCGTCACGATGGTCGCGATCTCCAGGATAAAATCCTCGCCCGGGTCGAGCCCTGTCATTTCCAGGTCAAGCCAGATCAGTCTTTGTTGAAATTCATTCTCCATGATCCGCAAGGGTACAATAGCCCGCATGATTCTTGAACTACCCGCTCGATTCAGCAGCCGGATGTGCCTTTGAAGGAAGAAGGATTGATCCTGGTTTCCTATGGCAGCCGTGGTGTGGTCGAACTCCCGGACGGCAGGCGCTCCGAATGTAGATTCCGTCGATCCGTCGGGCGGCCATATTGTGGCGATCGGGTCATGGTGGAAGCAGCCGATGAACACTCAACGGTAGTCACCGCCATTCAACCCAGGGCCAACGAGTTTTTGCGCGCCGGCGCCAGGCAACAAAAACAGGTCATCGCCGCAAATCTCGACCAGGTGCTGATCGTGGTCGCGCCGGCGCCGGAACCCAACCGCGATCTGATCGAACGCTATCTCGTGGCTATCCACAGCTTGTCAATCGAACCACTGATCGTGCTCAATAAGTCAGAATTGGCCGGGACCGGGACAGCAACCGATGGCAGCCCTCTCGGCCGGCTGGATGAATACAGGTCCCTGGGATACGAGGTCCTTTCTACCTCGTGTAAAGGACCGCCCGGTATCGAGGCCCTGCTACCCGTGCTCGAGAGAAAAATCAGCATCCTGGTCGGTCAGTCGGGTGTCGGAAAGTCGTCGTTGGTCAATGCACTGCTGCCAGACCTCGAATTGCAAACCGGTGAACTCTCGCGTGTCACCGGTAAAGGAACACACACGACCACCACCACCATCATGTACGCTCTTCCCTGCACCGGAAAGCTCATCGACTCGCCGGGCGTGTGGGAGTACGGACTTTGGGAAATGAGGCAACCGGAATTGGCCGCTGGCTTCATTGAGTTCACCCCCTGGCAAGGACTTTGCCGCTTCAATGATTGCCGGCATGCCGGGGAGCCCGACTGTGCCATTCGCGAAGCCGCGGCCCGTGGCGACATCAGGGCCTGGCGCTACCAGTCGTACCTGAGGTTGCTGGACCAGGGGTGCTGAAAGTGAATACTTAATAAGGCTTTACATGTTATATTTGAGACTTCGATGAACAATTTTGGAGACAGTGACATGACAAGGACGGTTCTGGCGCTGATATTTGCGGTTTTCGCCGGCATGGCCCCTGTATCAGCGGATGTGCTTCTGATCGAAGAAGTCCGGCAAGCGGGACAGATGGAGCTTCCCACCAATCTAATGAGCAAATCGGACGTAAGAGCCCGGTTTGGGGATCCTGTCAATACCCACTCACCCGTTGGTGAACCCCCCATAACCCGTTGGGATTATGACCGCTGGAGCGTTTATTTCGAGTACGATCTCGTTCTGTTCAGCGTGCTGCACAAGGGTCAGATTGTCGACAAGAACAAAGAAGAAAGCAGCTGAATAAGGTATCCTTGCGCCTTTTCCGTTTCAGGCGCGATTGATGTCTCAGCAAGAACAGGTTGAAAACGAAACGACCGGGAGCCGCCAGGTAACCGGTCAGGCAACGGAATCAGCCGATGAACAAGCCCACGACCAACCCCTGAAGCACGTAACCAGGGAGGGTGTCGAATACACACTCATCGGCACCGCTCACGTGTCCCGGGCCAGCGCGGAAGCCGTGCGCAGCATGGCTGCCTCCGGCGAATTCGACGTGATCGCTGTGGAATTATGCCAGGCACGCTATGACGCGCTCACGGCCGAGCGTAAATGGACCGACCTCGACCTGTACAAGATCATCAGGGAAGGCAAGGCCGGCCTGGTCATGGCAAACCTCGCCCTGAGCGCTTACCAGCGCCGCATCGCCGAGCAATTCGGCATCGAGCCAGGTGCGGAAATGCGCGCGGCGGCAGTGACGGCCAAGGAAAAAAACCTGCCGCTTCAACTTGTGGACCGTGACCTCGCCACCACCCTTCGCCGCAGCTACGCCAGTGTGCCCTGGTACAAACGCATCTACCTGATGGCGGGCCTGGCCCTGGGCATGGTCAGTTCAGAAGAAATCGACGAGGAAGCCATCGAGAAGTTGAAATTCGCCGAGCAATCGCCCGAGCTATTCAACGCATTGATTTCCGAGCGGGACCGTTACATGGCTGCCCGCCTGCGTGAGCAGAATACCGGCGCCGAGGGACGCAAGGTGCTGGTCGTCATCGGTGCCGGCCATATGGAGGGTCTGGCGACTCACCTCGAAAGCGACACCGTGGACCCCAATGCTGAAAGAACGAGGCTGGACGTGATACCGGCAAAATCCCGCTGGCCTCATGCCATACCCTGGATCATCATGATCCTGATCCTGACCGGTTTTTACATCGGCTTTTCGCGCAGTCCGGAACTGGGTTGGCAACTGGTGTTTATCTGGGTTGCCATCAATGGCGGCCTGGCCGCCCTCGGTGCGCTGATTGCACGCGGGCACCCCCTGACGGTGCTGAGCGCCGTTGTGGCTGCTCCACTCACGTCACTGAACCCGACGATTGCCGCGGGCATGGTGACCGGACTGGTGGAATCCTGGCTTCGCAAGCCACGTGTCTCCGACCTGGAAAACCTCAGGTTCGACATCACGACCATCAAGGGTTGGTTCAGAAATCCTGCTACGCGAATTTTGCTGGTATTCTTTTTGTCCAACCTGGGGTCTGGGATTGGCACCTGGGTGGCAGGATTTAAAATATTTGGTGAGCTCTCCTGAGTATGTACGTTGGCCCTTACCTCATCGAGAACCCTCTGGCCCTGGCGCCGATGGTCGGTGTTACCGACCGTTTTTTTCGCCAGTTGTGCCGCCGGCTAGGTGCGGGCTACGTCGTATCTGAAATGCTGGCCGCGAACCCCGCTTTGCGCAATACGCGTATAGCCCGCCTGAGGAGTGATTTCGGGGGAGAACCCAGCCCGGTAGCAGTGCAGATTGCCGGGAGCGACCCGGAATGGATGGCTGACGCGGCACGCCACAACGCTGGCCGGGGTGCGCAGATCATCGATATCAATATGGGCTGCCCCGCCAAAAAAGTCTGCAACAAGCTGGCCGGATCGGCATTGCTGTCTCATCCGGGGCAAGTAAGACTCATACTTGAGGCAGTAGTCAAGGCTGTTGACGTGCCCGTTACTCTGAAAATACGCACCGGCCCGAATCCATTCACTCGCAATGGCATTGAAATTGCCCGGATGGCCGAGGAAACAGGCATTCAGGCCCTGGCTGTCCACGGAAGGACACGATCCGACCGCTTCAAAGGTCAGGCCGAATACGACACCATCAGGGCAATTTGCAACTCGGTATCGATCCCTGTGTTTGCCAACGGCGACATCGAAACGCCACAGAAAGCCGCTGAAGTCCTCGCCTACACCGGTGCCAGTGGACTGATGATCGGCCGCGCCGCCCAGGGAAATCCCTGGATTTTTCGCGAGATCAGGCATTACCTGGACACGGGAAATACGTTGGATCCACCTGCCCCGCTGGAGGTGCTGGATGTCATGGAACAGCATCTCGCCCAACTCCATGCCGCTTATGGTGAAGCCAATGGAGTCCGCGTGGCGCGCAAACACATCAACTGGTACCTTATGGGCCGGGAAAACGCAGCTGAAACCAGGAAAAAGTTAATGCTAACGGAGAGGTCTACCGAGCAATTCAGCTTGTTGCGCACCTATTTCATGGCACAGGATAATGCGCGCACTTGCGCTCCGCGGCACGACCAGTTGGCGGCCTGATGGACAGCGTGGGCACATGGATTTCCGTCCTTCCTCCGCTGGTCGCAATTGCACTCGCATTGCTGTTAAGACAGGTTATACCGGCACTTTTTGCGGGGGTCTGGCTGGGGGCCTGGGCGATCAATGGCTTCACGCTGGCAGGTCTGTGGAAAGCACTGCTCGATTCTTTTCAGAAATACATTCTTAATGCGGTAGCCGACGCGGACAATGCGGCCGTCATCCTCTTTTCACTGATGATTGGTGGAACCGTGGGTATCATCTCGCGCAACGGCGGGATGCAGGGTGTCGTGAACCGGATAGTCGTCTGGGCGGATTCAGCGCGGAGAGCGTGCCTGGCGACAGCTACCATGGGGTTGGCTGTGTTTTTCGATGATTACGCCAACACGCTGGTGGTCGGCAACACCATGAGGCCGGTTACGGACTCCATGAGAATCTCCAGGGCCAAACTCGCCTACATCGTGGACTCAACGGCAGCTCCCGTCGCCTGCATCGCATTTGTCACGACTTGGATAGGCTACGAGGTGGGATTGATCGGAGAGTCCATATCCTATCTCGAAGACCTGGATTCCGAGGCCTACCTGCTGTTCCTGCAGACCATTCCCTACAGCTTCTATCCAATACTGGCGATCGCATTTGTCTTCATGGTTGCCAGCAGCGGCCGCGATTTTGGCCCGATGCTGAAATCAGAGACCCGCGCGCTGGTGCATGGGAATGAAGACAGTACCCACCTGAACTCCTCGCTGGCCGCCGATTGCGAGCCCATCGAAGCTGTGCAGGACAAACCCCAGCGCGCAGTCAACGCAGCCGTGCCGATACTGGTACTGATCCTTGGCGTGATGGGGGGCTTGTACGTGACCGGCAAGTCCGGGCTCGAGGTTGCCGATCCCGGCCTCAAAGATATCATAGGCGCCGCGGATTCTTACAAGGCGCTGATGTGGGGTTCTCTTCTGGGCATGGTGACCGCCGTGTTTTTGACACTTATCCAGCGCATTATGAGTCTCGAACAAGTTGTTAACGCCTGGTACCAGGGCATGCGCGCCATGCTCTATGCCATGATTATCCTGATTCTGGCCTGGGCTCTTGGCGGTATCACGGATCAATTGAAAACCGCGGATTTTCTGGTTTCGATACTGGGCGAGACGCTGCCGGTTCAGCTGGTGCCATTACTGGTTTTTGTCATTGCGGCGTTCACGGCGTTTGCCACGGGCTCCAGTTGGGGCTCCATGGGAATCCTCGTGCCCCTGGTAATACCCTTGACCTGGGCTGTCATGAAAGCCAGTGGTCATTCCGGCCCCGAAGACATGCACCTTCTTTATTCTTCCATAGCCAGCGTTCTGGCAGGCAGCGTGTGGGGAGATCACTGTTCTCCGATCTCTGATACCACGATTCTGTCTTCCATGGCTTCCGGCTGTGACCACATCGAACACGTCAGGACCCAGCTGCCCTACGCCTTGCTGGTGGGCATTGTTTCGCTCGGCGCGGGCTCTATCCCCGTAGCCTTTGGCATGCCCTGGTGGATCGGCCTGCTCATAGGTGCCGGTTTACTATACGGCGTTCTGAAGCTTGTCGGACAAACTACAGCCCATCCCGCCGGGTGAATGCCAGTCCTTTTAGCGCCCGCTTCGATGAATCCAGCGGAGCTGTTGAGACCTGGAGTGGACTGCATGGAAGCGCCCTGGCGATCGCCATTTTGTCTGCCGCGCAGGCGAGGCGCGGACTAACACTGATCGCCACTCGTTCGAGTCACCAGGCCCAATTATTAACCAGGGATCTGGAATTGCTCTCCACGACGGATCTTCCGATCCTGCTTTTTCCGGATCATGAGACGCTTCCCTACGATGCGTTTTCTCCGCACCCGGACATTATTTCCGAGCGTCTCAAGACACTCTCCAGCCTCGCTTCCCTGCAGCATGGGATCGTGCTGTCTCCGGTTACTTCCCTGATCCAGCGGCTGCCGCCCGCTGATTACATTCTGCAGCGCAGTTTCGATCTTGTCCCGGGTCAGTCACTCGTCATCGACGATTTCCGGAACAAACTGAATCATTCCGGCTATGTGTCCTCGGAGCAGGTCTACCAGGCGGGACAATACGCGATCCGCGGCTCGGTTGTTGATCTGTATCCGGCAGGTAGTTCCAGTCCGTACCGGATCGACCTGTTCGATGAAGAAATTGACAGCATCAGGGAATTTGACCCGGATTCCCAACGGTCGACGGGAAAGATCGACAAGATTGGCCTGCTGCCAGCACGCGAATACCCTTGCGACGAAGCCGGCCTGGAGAGCTTTCGGCGGGCGTTCCGTTTCCGCTTCGACGTTGATACACGCAAGGTCACCCTCTATCAGGATCTGCGCAGCGGGATTCACCCACAGGGGCTGGAACAATATCTGCCGCTGTTTTACGAACACACCTCTTCGTTTTTCGATTACCTGGAGCAAACGCCCCAATTAGTGCTTCAATCCGGCGCGCACGATGCAGCCACGGACCATACCCGCCGGACCACCGAACGATGGGAACAGCGCCGCCACGATGTAGAGAAGCCGGTATTGGCTGGCTGCAACACCGTGCATTTACCCGATCCGGAACTGAAGCCGTCCGGCAGGCCCGTCTTCAGCAGTGGTCCCGCACCAGACCTGCATATCCACGAGCGTGGCAAGGAAGCGGCTGCCGGGTTGCTTCAGTTTCTGGAGACTTTCCAGGGCCGCATCCTGTTTGCGGCTGATACCCCTGGGCGGCGTGAAGTGCTCAGGACTACGCTGGCAGCGTTTGGCGTGAACCCGGTTCAGGTTGACGGTTACAGCGAATTCGCCAATGGGATCGATCGGGTCGGCCTCGCCGTACTGCCCGTGGACGAGGGATTCATTAGCTATGAAGGCGACGCCGGCGAACTGGCGCTGATCACCGAATCCCAGCTTTTCGGGGGCCGCAGCCGGCCAAAGGCACAACGTGCCGTCTCGGAACGGGATCCCGAATCGATTATCCGCAACCTGAC
Source organism: uncultured Lysobacterales bacterium (assembly GCA_947258865.1). Taxonomy (GTDB): domain Bacteria; phylum Pseudomonadota; class Gammaproteobacteria; order Xanthomonadales; family SZUA-36; genus CAMYKC01. The sequence continues at coordinate 18,883 of CAMYKC010000098.1, read as the reverse complement.
CGATCTGGCCGCGGGTGCTCCGGTTGTTCACGAAGATCACGGCGTGGGTCGCTACCAGGGTCTGGAAACGCTCGAGATCGATCAGAGACCAGCCGAATTCCTGATGTTGGAATACGCCGGTGGTGACAAGCTTTACGTGCCTGTCTCATCGCTCCACCTGGTCAGCCGCTATACCGGCAGCGACCCGGAAACGGCACCCCTGCACCGGCTTGGCAGCCGGCAGTGGGAAAAGGCCCGGCGCAAGGCGGCAAAGCAGGTCCGGGACGTGGCAGCCGAATTACTCGACCTCTATGCACGCCGGCTCGGGCGACAGGGGTTCGCTTTCCCATTGGATAAAAAGTTAAATGCAGAGTTCGCGTCCGGGTTTCCTTTCGAAGAGACCCAGGATCAGCAAAACGCGATCGATGCAGTGATCGGTGACCTGGAATCGCAAATGCCGATGGACCGTGTGGTCTGCGGTGACGTTGGGTTCGGTAAAACCGAGGTGGCGCTTCGCGCCGCGTTTGTGGCCGTCCAGGCCGGCCGGCAGGTAGCCTTGCTTGTCCCCACCACCCTGCTGGCGCAACAGCATTTTTCGACCTTCAGCGACCGGCTGGCCGACTGGCCCATTCGGGTCGAGCTGCTCTCCCGGTTCCGGACCGGCGGACAGATGCGTCAGGTGCTCGAGCAGTTGCGTAGAGGTACGGTGGATATAGTCATTGGCACTCATCGCCTGATTCAGAAGGACATTCGTTTCAAAGAGCTGGGGCTGGTCATTATCGACGAGGAACAGCGGTTCGGCGTGCAGCAGAAAGAACGCCTGAAGCAATTGCGAGCGGAAGTGGATTTGCTGACGCTGACCGCGACGCCGATCCCGCGCACACTGAATATGGCCATGTCAGGAATCCGCGACCTTTCCATCATAGCAACTCCGCCGGCTCGAAGAATGGCGATTAAAACGCTCATTTCCGAATGGGACCGGGGCACCTTGCGCGAAGCCCTGATGCGGGAACTTCAGCGCGGTGGCCAGGTATTCTTCCTGCACAATGAAGTCCGTTCCATCGAGCGCATTGCCCGGGAGGTAAAGGACCTGGTCCCACACGCGCGACTCGCGATCGCGCACGGACAAATGCCGGAGCGCGAACTGGAAAAAGTCATGCTGGACTTCTACCGTCAACGCCATAACGTGCTGGTTTGCACAACCATTATCGAAAGCGGCATCGACGTGCCGACTGCGAACACCATCGTGATCAACCGGGCTGACCGCTTTGGCCTGGCGCAACTGCACCAACTGCGCGGACGGGTTGGCCGCTCCCATCATCGCGCTTATGCCTACCTGATCGTTCCAGAGCGCCGCAGCATGACGGCGGACGCGCGTAAACGCCTGGAGGCCATTGCGTCCCTCGAGGACCTGGGCGCCGGATTTACCCTGGCCACGCATGACCTGGAAATTCGCGGAGCCGGTGAATTGCTGGGCATCGAGCAAAGCGGCCAAATCAACCAGGTGGGCTTCAGCCTGTATAGCGATTTGCTGGCGCGGGCCGTGGCCGCGTTGCAAAATGGTGAAGAGCCCGACCTGGAGCGCCCGATGTACAGGGGAGTTGAGATCGAACTCCACGTATCTGCGCTGATACCGGAAACGTACCTGGCCGATGTCCAGGCTCGCCTGACGCTGTATAAGCGCATCGCAAGCGCGAACAATGCGGCCGAATTAAGGGAACTCCAGGTCGAGATGATCGATCGCTTCGGCCTGTTGCCGGCAGCGATCAGGAATTTGTTCGATATCGCCGACCTGAAGTTGACTGCAGAACGCATCGGCATAACAAAACTCGATTTCGGCCCACAGGGAGGCCGCCTGGAATTCCGGGAAAATGCAAAGGCTGATCCCGCTGCGATGATCCAGTTGATTCAGGACCGTAGTAGTGATTACCGTATGGACGGCCCACAAAAGCTCAGAATCCTGATACAGGAAGAAGATGCGGGGCGTCGCTTCACGGAAATTCGTTCATTGATGAGCAAATTACAGACAGATAATTAATTTAAACAATGCGATATATAATTTATTTAATCTTTTTTATCACCATTCTGACAACGGCCACAGCTGTATTCGGTCAGGATAAGCGTTACCGGATCGAAGTTCTCGTGCTCACGCATCTCGAGCACACGGAAGAGCCTCATGAAGTGAAATGGCTGGAGGATTATTCAGATTCGGTGGATTTCCTTTCTCCACCCAAAGAAGAAGCCGAAGAAGAAGGTGACGAAGAAGATGAGGTGCGGGAAGAGCAAGAGAACACCGGCACCGATGAGACCGGCATGCCTGAAAATGGAGCTCTGCCTGAAGAAGACCGCAACGCGGTCGTCCACATCGAAGAAATGAGCGAAGTGATGCAGGAAGCCTGGCGCAGGCTGCGGCTCAGTGCGCCATTCCGGATTTATGAGAATACTATTTCTTTGAAACCGTTTTCTTTTTTGTTGCCAAATAATGAAACGATTGTTTTTAGTGACATGCCCGGGAATGATCCGGGCGAAAACGGGGAGCAACCGCAGCTGCCCGACCCCGCGCTGTTTTACCGGCTGGACGGAACCGTATCTCTGACCCAGACGCGGTTTCTGCACCTCGAACTCGACCTTCAGCTCCGAGAGGCACTGTTCGAAAGGGAATGGATGCCCGAAAATGCCGCAGTCGCGGACCGATCCGGTCAGGAAAATTCTGACGAACGGCTGCCCACATCATTTCTCGTTCATCGCTTACAACAGAGCCGCCAGATTAAAACCGCGCGAATGGAATATTTTGACAGCCCGGTTTTGGGCGCGCTGGTTTTCGTGACCGGAATAGAAATGACGGAAGAGCAAGAATGAAAAAGGTGAGTCAATGAAACACTGGCGAGTATTCCTGTGCACGTTTGTTCTTCTGTCCCTGCTCAACCCAGGCTACGCTGAGCCGGCTGAATCCGACATCGACATTCCGTTCGAGAAATTCATGCTGGACAACGGTTTGACGGTTATCGTCCATGAAGACCGCAAGGCCCCGATTGTCGCTGTTGGAGTCTGGTATCACGTCGGCTCCAAAGACGAACCGCAGGGTAAGACCGGATTTGCGCACCTGTTCGAGCACATCATGTTCGAGGGCTCCGAACACTATAACGATCGCTTTTCAAAGCCGCTGGATCAAATTGGCGTTACCTCGCTGAATGGTACGACCTGGCTCGATCGTACGAATTACTTTGAGAATGTTCCCACCCCGGCACTCGAGCTTGCGTTGTGGCTGGAATCCGATCGAATGGGCCACTTACTCGGAGTCGTTACCCAGGAAAAGCTCGACCAGGAGCGCGGCGTGGTGCAGAACGAAAAGCGCCAGGGTGACAATCAACCCTATGGCAAGGTCTACTACCGGATTCTCGAGGGCTTGTTTCCGCCTGGCCACCCCTATCGCCACTCAACGATCGGTTCGATGGGACGACGTTCACCAGTGGTTCCAGGATTACTACGGCGCCGCGAATACCGTCCTGGTTCTCGCCGGCGATATCGATCCGCAACGCGGCAGAGAACTCGCCGCCAAGTATTTCGGCCACATCCCGTCGGGACCCCCCGTCACGCGGCTCAAGGCATGGATTCCGTCGCGCACGGAGAATACCCGTGAAGTGATGTACGATCGCGTACCGCAGACACGAAGTTTTCGTTACTGGGCAGTGCCCGGATGGACAGAAAAAGACCGCAGCCTGCTTGAGCTTGCGGCCGCCGTACTGGGCGACGGCAAAAATTCCAGGCTTTACCAGGCACTCGTCTATGAAACCCAGTATGCCGTCAATGTATCGGTCGATGCGCAGCCTTTCGAACTCGCCAGCATGTTTTCGATCGACACGACCCTGGCCGACGGCGTTTCGCTGGACGAGGTCAATGACATCATCGACCAGGAGGTTGCCCGGTTTCTTGCCGGGGGGCCTGGCGAAGAAGAACTGAAACGCGCAAAGTCCAAGATCAATGCAGCCACGATCAGGGGCCTGGAACGTGTCGGCGGATTTTATGGAAAAGCCACAACGCTGGCCCAGGGCGAGCTTTATGACGGCCATCCGGATTTTTTCAGAACGGCGCTGAGCTGGATCAATCATGCCGATCCGGAAGAAGTGCAGGATGCTGCGCGTCGCTGGCTATCAGGTGGACATTACCAGCTGGATGTCTTTCCCTTTGCCGACCACAGCACGACCGAATCTACAGTGGATCGCAACGCCGGTCTTCCGGAAGTTGCCGCCCTGCCCGACCTGAGTTTTCCAGAAATTCAGCGAGCCAGCCTCAAAAATGGAATGAGCGTCGTGCTGGCAGAACGCAGCTCGGTTCCCGTTGTTGCATTGTCCTTGCAATTCGATGCGGGATACTCAGCAGACGCGGGTATTAAACTGGGGACAGCGGGATTTACTTTATCCATGATGGACGAGAGCACGCGTTCGCGTTCCGCGCTGGAAATCGACGCGGAAGCCGAATCCCTGGGGGCGGAGATATCGACGGCGTCGGATCTGGATGCTTCCCGCGCCACACTTTCAGCGCTCAGCAAGAACCTGAAGGCTTCGGTAGAGCTGTTTGCCGACGTAGTCCGCAATCCCTCGTTTGCCACAGAAGAAATGGAACGATTGAGAATCCGATGGCTTGCAGCTATAGAACGGGAGAAAAACCAGCCAGTCAACCTTGCGTTGCGGACCCTGCCCCCGCTGATTTACGGCAAGGATCATGCTTACGGTATCCCGTTTACTGGCAGCGGAACAAAGGAGTCGATCAGCCAGCTCACCCGCGACGACCTGGTTGAATTTCACCGCAGCTGGATACGCCCCGACAATGCCACCCTGTTCGTCGTCGGAGACACAACGATGAAGGAAATTCTTCCCATGCTGCAGAACTCCTTCGGTAACTGGAAAGCCCCCAGGTCCGCGCTTCCCCGGAAAAACATCGGCGAGGTCGCGCTCCCGGAAAATGGGCGGCTCATCATCATCGACAAACCCGGTTCGCCGCAATCAATGATCCTGGGGGCCCACCTCGCTCCGGCCAAGGGTGTCGAAAACAATATAGATATCGAAATGATGAACGATGTCATCGGAGGCCAGTACGCCGCGCGGGTCAACCAGAACCTGCGGGTCGATAAACACTGGTCCTATGGCGCGTACACTCTGCTGCGGGATGCCCGGGGCCAAAGGCCGTGGATCGTTTACGCACCGGTTCAAACAGACCGCACAGCAGAATCGCTTAGCGAGTTACTCGACGAGTTCGAGCGCTTCGTGACAAGCGCGCCCACCACGAAGGAAGAACTGAGCCGGGTATATCGAAGCAACGCATTCAGTCTGCCGGGCAGGTATGAGACATCCGCCGCGGTCCTCGGGGCGCTTCAGGCTAACGAGAAATTCGGCCGGCCAGATGACTACGTAGCCACGCTTAAAAGTCAATTCGAACGGGTTAACCTGGAAGACATCCAGAGCGCTGCTGCGCAGGTCCTGAAGCCTGGACTGATCACCTGGGTCATTATCGGCGATCGATCGCAAATAGAAGACAATCTGCGCAACCTCGGTATAGCCGAGCCGGAATTCATGGATACTGAAGGAAATTTGATGGAGCCATGAACCATCGCAAAGCACGCTTTGGACAATCGCCGCTGGAAGCGAAACGTGAAACGGTCTAGGCTATTCCTGCAGAAAAGAACAAGGGAGCCCCCTCACCGTGAATTTTGAAAAGGTCGTTTTCGGATTTTTCATCGTCCTCGCGCTGACCCTCAACTTCGGCTTCTTCGTCGGCGATATCGACAACCCGGACCATCACCATGTCATGGAACTGGGCGCCGCGCTTGCCGTCAGCCTGATAGCAACAATCATCAAGTTTGGTGATCGCTCGCAGATGGGCGCCGTACTACTGGCAACCAGCCTGGTGGCGGACTTACAGTTGCTGATCGCCGCTTTCATTTGGGCCTATTCCGTGTATGTCTCGGAAGCGGGTATGACGGGCGAAATTCTTGCAAGCATCGTTGCTTTGTCCGGCGGCGCGTTATTGGCCAACCTCGTCTCCGTGACACTCCTGGTGGCTGAAACCATTACGATCCGCCGTTAATGAACGACATCATCTGGCTCACGATGCGGCGCATGCGCACGCCGCTCATCGTCATGATTCTGGTCTACTCCCTGTCGGTGTTCGGCATGGTGCTGATTCCAGGACAGGATGAAGCCGGAAACGTCATCCAGGTCGGGTACCTGGATGCGGTCTATTTCGTCTCCATCATGGCTACCACGATCGGCTTCGGTGAAATGCCGACTACTTTTACGGCTGCCCAAAGGCTATATGCTTTCACCATTTTGTTCCCCAATGTCATCGCCTGGCTTTATTCCGTCGGTACGATCATCAGCCTGTTCGTGGATCCACAATTCCGGGCCGTGCTGGCGCGTGCCCGTTTCAGCCGCCGCGTCAGGCGGATGCGTTCCGATTTTTACATCGTTTGCGGATTTGGATATACCGGCCGGATGATCGTCCGGGGCCTCCAGAGACGGGGCATCAGCGCAGCCATACTCGAGCGGGAGCAGAAAATTATCCAGAGCATAGCGCTGTTCGAAGAATTCACGCACCTGCCGTCACTGGCAGGTGACGTCACGGACCGTCGATTGCTGGACCTGGCGGGGCTCAGCAAGGACATCAAACACTGCATCGGCGTGATTGCCATCACCAATGAGGATCATGCCAACCTGACCATCGCCATCACCAGTAAACTGTTGCGCCCGGATCTACCGGTGCTGGCGCGCAGCGAGACGCGACGCGTAGCTGCCAACATGGCTTCCTTCGGCACGGACCAGACTGTGGACCCGTATACCATTTTTGCCGAGCGTTTATACCTGGCGCTGATTTCACCGACCAAGTACCTGGTACAGGATTGGCTGATCAGCGTGCCTGGGACCAAGCTGCGCAAGAAAATCCATCCCCCGGACGGACGCTGGATCATTGCCGGAGTCGGCCGTTTCGGCTCCCGCATGGCAAGCAAGATGGACGAGGCAGAAGTCCCCATTACCGTCATCGATGTTCATCCTGACCGCGTGGCGAGCCGGCCCGGATCAGTACTCGGCAGAGGCACCGAGGCATCCACCTTGCGCCAGGCCGGAATTGAAACCGCGGTCGGCATCATCGCCGGAACGGGGGACGATGTCGACAACCTGTCGATTATCATGACGGCGCTTGAATTGAATCCGGACCTGTTCGTGGTTGCGCGCCAGGAGAATCCGCAAAACGACGAACTGTTCGACACCTCAAAAGCCGACCTGGTCGCACGCCGGAGCCTGATTGTCGCGCGCAGAATACTGGCAGTAGCGACGACGCCATTGCTGCGCGTGTTCATCGACCACCTCATCAGCCAGGAGGAGTCTTTCGCCAAAGCAGTGGAACAACGCCTGGAGACAATACTGGAAGGCTATTCACCTGGTCTGTGGACCCTGGACCTCAGTGGCGGCCTGGCTGAGAGCATCCGCGCCGCGACGCGGGAAAAATCGGTGATCCGCCTGGAACACCTGTCACAGAACGCACGGACTCCGGAGGCCGAGAGCCTGCCCTGCGTGTGCCTTCTTCTTGAGCGCGGCTCATCGCGACTCTTCCTGCCGGAGTTGAACCAGGAACTGCACGACGGAGATCGCCTGCTGTTCGCCGGACGAGGGGCGGCGCGCCGCGAAATGATGTTTTCACTGAAAGAACCTACTGCGCTGGTCAGCCTGGCCACCGGCCGGCCACAGCCACGAGGCGCTATCATGCGCCGCCTTGCCCGTAAACGCGCCTCCTGACTCCGAGAGCCGGGCCCAGGGAAGCGAAACCCCTTGGATTACTGGATCGTGAATCGGTCGGCGTCCGCCTGGAAAGGAAAATCGGAGCGCACTTTTTCAACCAGCGACAGATCCATCTCAATCATCCGGCATACTTCTTCCCCGCCCAGCTGCGCCACCGTGACGCCCATGGGATCGTGTACAACGCTGCAGCCGGGGTACTGAACACCGTTTCCATCCTCGCCAACACGGTTGACGCCGATCACCCAGCACTGGTTTTCGATGGCGCGCGCTTCAAGCAGCAAAGACCAGTGATGCACGCGTTTTGACGGCCAGTTGGCCACCAGCAGCATCAGGTCGTAGTCATCGCGGTTGCGGCACCAGGCAGGAAAGCGCAGGTCATAACAGATTTGCAGGTTGATGCGCCAGCCCATGAAGTCGAGATTTACCCGCTGGCTACCGCCAGTGTAACGGCGATTCTCACCGCCATAGGCGAACAGATGACGCTTGTCGTAATGGTTCACTTCACCCCCGGGCCCGACGAAAATTAGCCGATTGAAGCGCCGCCCATCCTCCACGATCACCGCGCTGCCAGCCAGGGCGCATTGATACCGGGCGGCCAGCTTCTTCATCCACTTGAGCGTCGGACCGTTCATATCCTCTTCAGGAAGGTCCGCGTCACCCAGAAAGCCGGTGGTGAATGTTTCCGGAAACACCGCAAGATCGAAATCTCCTTTTACCCCGGACAGCAGAGACTCCAGGTGTTCGCGGTTTCTGGCCGGTTCTTTCCAGCCCAGTTGCGCCTGGACCAGCAATGCCTTCAGTTTGCTCATGGCCGTATTCTAGTGGCTCAACAGACAAACAGGTACTGTTTGCCTTCCACCTGGCCGTGCTCATCCATGAAATGACGAATTTTTTCACGAGCCCCGGCGGCGCCCACTGCCACCAGCACGAATCCACCTTGCAAACGGCCGATACGGTCGATGGGCCAGACCGGAAGGCCTCGTTTTTTTCGACCGATCCGCCGCGGATGAACGTCGAGAAAGCCCAGCACGCCCCGGCCTTCCGCCTGCAACAGGTCATGCATCAGGCGGCCAGAGGGCCCGGCGCCCCAGATCACAACGGGCTCTTCCCCGACAAACCTGTGATGGCAAAGGAAGTGAGCCTTGGCGGCCTGGAATCGTTCCAGGCTGTAACGCTTGTCAGTACGGGTCAGGCGCTGATCATGATCGCGCCAACGGAGCAGAATCCCCTCTGGCTTTCCCATTCGTATTCCCAGCGAATCGGCCCTGAGGAACAGGTCGTAATCTTCAGGCCAGGCCGGGTCCCGATACCCACCCAGCGTCGTCAATACCTGTGATCTAAACAGCACTGTGGGATTTGGCAGTGGACTCTCGACGAACATTTCGCGATGGATCACATCCGGCGAACGACAACCGTTAAGCCAGTTCTGGTAGCGCCGGTTGCCATCCGCGACACCGTTATCGGAAAAAATTTCCACACAGGCGCCGCAAATCCCGATATCCGGATGGCCAGCCAGGTATTCAATCTGGCGCTCCAACCGTTCCGGCAAGGCGACGTCGTCGGCATCCATGCGCGCGATGTAGGTGCCGCTGGCGTGCTTCATGCCGGTGTTGAATGCACTGGCTACACCCTGCCCGGCGTTTTTGAACACGCGGATTCGCCGATCGCCCGACGAAATCCGGTCAAGCGCCCGGTCATCGCTGTGATCGTCAACAAGGATGAGTTCGAGTTGTCCAAGCGACTGCTCGAGGATGCTGTCGACGGCGGCTTGAAGGTAGGCACCGCCGTTTCGCACCGGCATGATGACCGAAACGACGGGATTCATGGCGGCGATCTAGCGCGTCACGATTCAGGGCGCATGTAAGGAAACAACAGCACATCCCGTATCGACGGCGAGTCGGTATAGATCATGACCAGCCGGTCGATACCGATACCTTCACCGGCTGTTGGTGGCATGCCGTACTCCAGCGCCCGGATATAATCCGCGTCGAAATGCATGGCTTCCAGGTCGCCGGCGTCCTTGTTTTCAACCTGAGCACGGAATCGATCTGCCTGGTCTTCAGGATCATTCAGTTCCGAGAACCCATTCGCAATCTCCCGCCCGCTGACGAACAGCTCAAACCGGTCCGTGACGTCGGGGTTTTCATCATTGCGGCGTGACAGCGGAGATACTTCGGTCGGGTATTGCGTTATGAACGTGGGTTGCTCGAGATGCTCCTCCACGGTTGCTTCGAACAGCGCGGTCAACAATTTGCCCGAACCCCAGGAATTCTCGGTATGAATCTGCAACGCCGCACAGGCTGATCGCAAAAAATCCTGGTTCCACAGGTCGGCCTTCGACAGTTTTGGATTGTAGCGCCGGACGGCCTCTTCCACGCTCAGCCGTCCGTATGGGCCGCTGAAATCAATTTCCCGGCCCTGGTAAGAAACCGTGCTTCCGCCCGTGACAGCCCGGGTGAGGTCAACCAGCATGGTTTCGGTCAAATCCATCAGGTCGTTGTAATCAGCGAACGCCCAGTAAAACTCCAGCATCGTGAACTCGGGATTGTGCGTGGTCGAGACACCTTCATTGCGAAAGTTCCGGTTTATCTCGTACACGCGCCCCAATCCGCCGACGATGAGGCGCTTGAGGTAGAGTTCGGGCGCGATGCGCAGAAACATTTCCAGGTCGAGCGCATTATGGTGCGTCACGAATGGCCGTGCCGCGGCGCCACCGGGTATCGGGTGCATCATGGGCGTTTCGACTTCAAGAAAATCTCTGCCCGGCGCTTCCATGAAACTGCGGATAAAAGTGATAATCTTCGATCGGGTCCGGAACACGGAACGCGACTCGTCATTCATGATGAGGTCGACATAGCGCCTGCGGTAGCGCATCTCGGTGTCTGTCAGGCCGTGGAATTTCTCTGGCAGGGGCCGAAGGGACTTGGCCAGCAGGCGCAGCTCATTAACCCGGATGGACAGCTCACCCTTCTGGGTGCGCACGATCCGTCCTTTACCTCCGACAATGTCACCGACATCCCAGTGTTTGAACTCCTGGAACACGCCTTCGGGAAGGTTATCCCGCTGAATCATCAACTGAATCGAGCCACTGCGGTCCTGGAGGCGCACAAAGGCAATCTTGCCCATGACGCGCTTGGCCATGATGCGCCCGGCGACCGAGAAAACTTCGTCCACTTGCTCGAGGTCCTCAGCACCCGAATCGCCGAATCGATCGGCCAGTTCACCGCTGCTGGACTCCTTGCGAAAATCATTGGGGTAGGCCTGGCCGGACTCGCGCAGCACATCGAGCTTACTGCGACGTTCCGCGATGAGACGGTTTTCTTCCTGTTCCGTGATTTCTGTGTTTTCTTTTTCAGTCATGTCCTGATTATCGCGGGCATGGCCCGCTCCTACAATGAATCCTTGCCACCCGGACCCGCGCTTACAGGCCCTGCTTCAACGAAGCTTCCACAAACGGGTCGAGGTCGCCGTCCAGCACGCCCTGGGTATTGCCGACCTCCACCCCGGTTCGGAGATCCTTGATCCGCGACTGGTCCAGTACATATGAACGGATCTGGCTGCCCCAGCCTATGTCGGATTTGGAATCCTCCAGTTTCTGATGCGCTTCCATCTGTTTCTGCATTTCCTGTTCGTAAAGACGCGCGCGCATCTGCTTCATGGCATGGTCTTTGTTCTTGTGTTGCGAACGGTCATTTTGACATTGCACCACGATACCCGTCGGCAGGTGGGTGATACGGACTGCAGAGTCGGTGGTATTTACATGCTGTCCGCCCGCGCCGGAAGCACGATAGACATCGATGCGAAGGTCCGCCGGATTCAAGTCGACTTCGATGTTGTCATCGACTTCGGGTGAAACGAAGACGGCCGCGAATGAGGTGTGCCGGCGGTTGCCGGAGTCAAATGGTGACTTGCGGACCAGCCGGTGCACACCAGTTTCCGTGCGGCACCAGCCGTAGGCATAATCGCCTGTGATGTGAATGGTTGCGCTCTTGATGCCCGCAACGTCCCCGGAAGACACTTCGACCAGGTCGGTCTTCCATCCCCGCCTTTCCGCCCACCGCAGGTACATGCGAAGCAACATTTCCGCCCAGTCCTGGGCTTCGGTGCCACCGGAACCCGCTCGTCCTCCTCTTCGATCGCCAGTTGCAGCATCTCGGCGGCATCCGATAAGCCGGAATGCAGAGAATCAAGAGTCGTGACTATAATTTCGAGCTGAGACCGCTCTCGCCCCAGCGCCTGGGCCTGTTCCGGATTGTTCCAGATATCAGGGTTCTCGAGTTCCCGGCCTACCTCCTCAAGCCGGTCACGCTTGTGAGCGTAGTCAAAGATACCCCCAAAGCGCTTCGGTGCGGCGGGAGAGATCGTCCATAAGATTGCTTTGCAGATTGGTTTCCACGAATCAGAATCCGGTTTACTCGAAGCGCGCCATTTTACACGAGCGGACGCGTTTACATAACTTATCTATACTATGCACATGTCGCAGCTCAATATGGCCTAACCTGACAATCCACTCGAGGGAAATTTTATGAACATGAAATCCATGAAATACGCTTTGAGCATTCTCGCAACACTTTTTTTTACCGCTCCTGTCGTTACCCTGGCGGATGATGCTCCGCCGCCGCTGGCGGAAATGTGGACGCTTTCTCCGAAGGCCGATCATGGATCCGAATTATGGAAGGCACTCGGGGAGCACTTGGCTTTCAGGGCAGAGCACGGCGATCCCAGGGCCTGGCAGGGATACACACCCCTGCTCGGTGACGACCTCAGCCGCTTGGGCGCGCGCTATTGTTGCTTCAATTGGGCCGATGTCGATGCCTACCGGGAGTGGAGCGATAATAATCCGCAAGTCGGGGAGCATTTCCGCGATAACGTCGCGCCTCACGTTGAAAAAACAGAACACTATTTCGAAAAATTGGACTGGGGCAATTCACACTGGACTACCGAACATGGCCCCTACAAGCTGTTCGCAGTAACCGAATTCAAGATTAAACCAGGACATGCCGCAGATTTCGACATAGCCCGCGAAAAGATGAGCCAGATAGCATTGAACCAGGGCTGGGCATCCGACAGCCATGTTTGGCTTTGGTCCTCCACCATCGGAGGCGAGGCAAACGAAAGCATAATCATTCCGCACAGGAATTTCGCCAGCATGGACCGTGAAGAAGAAAGCTTCTTCCAGTTTCTGTCCCGGCACATGGACTCGGAAGACGCTGCCAGGGAACTGATGCAAAAATTTTCCAATGCCAGTTCGGACACCTACTACCAGATCTGGGAACACCAGGAAGAGATTTCCATGAGCACCGAAGAGTGAATAAATCCCCAAACGTGTAGAGGAAAGCCGCGGCCATGTTGCCGCGGTTTTCTGGTTCCAGTATTGATTGCTTTGTTGGCAAGCGAGTAAGAAATCCCGCCTGCCTGTAGTCACTTTCGGCGGCCTTCCACATGAGTCTGATCGCAGCCGAATTGAAAATGAAAATTTTCTAAGTCTGTGAGCTAAACCCACCTCACAAAATCAAGGAAAGACGCAGTGACAGAACTGAAGGCGTTCCGTGAAGAAGTCCGCGATTGGCTCGAAGCCAATTGTCCCGAGCCCATGAGGCACCCCTATCGCTCCGAGGCTGATGCCTGTTGGGGTGGGCGCGACTGCAAGTTCCAGAGCGAAGACCAGCGCCTGTGGCTGAAACGAATGGCTGGCAAGGGCTGGACAGCTCCGACCTGGCCGACAGAATACGGCGGTGGTGGATTGAACCGCGAACAGAATAAGGTCTTGGGCGAGGAACTGGCCCGCATTCATGCCCGGCCACCACTGGAAAGTTTCGGCATCTCGATGCTGGGCCCTGCCCTCATGAAATTTGGCAGCGAGAGCCTGAAGCTGCAGCACCTTCCGCCCATCGTCCGCGGCGAGATCCGCTGGGCGCAAGGATACAGCGAGCCGAATGCCGGATCGGACCTGGCGAGCTTGCAGGCGCGAGCTGACGATATGGGCGATCACTACGTTCTCAACGGCTCAAAAGTCTGGACTTCCTATGGTGATCTTGGTGACTGGATGTTTTGCCTGGTGCGCACCGATTTCGAGGCGAAGAAACACGAAGGCATCAGCTTTGTCCTGTTCGACATGGCGACGCCCGGGGTATCAACCCGGCCGATCAAGCTGATCAGTGGAAAATCGCCTTTCACCGAAACCATTTTCGAGAACGTCCGTGTCGAGAAAGACCAGGTAATTGGCGAGGTCAACCAGGGATGGACGGTAGCCAAGTACCTGCTGACGCACGAACGTGAAATGATCGCCGGTTCGGGTCTGTCCCGGGCGGGAAGTATTCCTGTCAGCAAGACCGCAATACATACGCTCGGTACGGAGAGCGGAATTCTGCACAACACCATGTTGCGTTCCGACATTGCGCGGTATGAGATGGACATGCGCTGCCTCGAACTGACCATCGAGCGTGCCCGCGATGAGGTCAAGGCCGGCGTCAGCCTGGGTGCAACTTCCTCCATGTTCAAGTATTACGGAACGGAATTGAACAAGCGGCGCTATGAACTCCACGGCGATTCGAACTCCTGATGGCCATCGGCGGCAACGATGCATTGGTCTGGGAGGGCGGTGAAAGCCACGACGGATACCTGCCCAAAACCTGGTTACGAACCAAGGGAAATTCCATAGAAGGCGGAACCTCGGAAATTCAACTGAACATCGTTGCCAAGCGCATTCTTGGCTTACCCGGATAAGGAAAAGCCATCATGGCACTCGTACTCAATGAAGAACAAACAATGCTCAAAGACGCGGCGCGTAACTTTCTGCAGGAGCGCGCGCCGGTCAGCCATTTGCGAAGCATCCGCGATAGCGTTGACAGCGACGGTTTTTCCCGCGAACTCTGGGCCGAAATGGTTGAAATGGGCTGGACCGCCATCCTCGTGCCCGAAGAACACGGCGGCCTGGGTTACGGATATACCGGCCTGGGCATCGTGCTGGAAGAAAGCGGCCGCACGCTGACCCCCAGTCCGCTATTGAGCACCGCGCTGACCGGCGTAGCTGCGCTGACCCTCGCGGGCACTGGGAAACAGTGCGCCACCCTGCTGCCTGAAGTGGTCAGCGGTGAGCACTTATTGGCCCTGGCCTGTGATGAAAGCACGCGGCACGAGCCGGATCGGGTAGAAACAGAGGCGGAAGTACTTGAGGAAAGTTTTCGCCTCAACGGTTGCAAAACGGCAGTCCTGGACGGTCACGTTGCCGATACATTTGTTGTCAGCGCGTGGTCCGGCAGCGGAATTTCGATGTTCCTGGTGCCCGCCGAAACCGCAGGGGTAAGTATCGAACGCTACCCGGTTCTCGATACTCACGTTGCTGCCAGGGTGACATTTGACCACGTCGATCTTCCGGCCGACAGCCTGCTTGGCCCCTTACACGACGGGCAGATCCTATTGGAACAGATCCTCGACACCGCCCGTATCGGTGCGGCGGCGGAAATGCTGGGCATTGCACAGGAAGCGTTCGGGCGGACCATCGAATACCTGAAGGAGCGCAAACAGTTCGGTGTTCCCATCGGCAGCTTCCAGGCCCTGCAACATCGTGCGGCCCACTTGTTTGGTGAAATCGAAATGTGTAAATCGCTGGTATTGAAAGCACTGCAGACGCTCGATGCACAGGGTCCGGGTGATGCTGAACTCGCCAGCCTGACCAAGGCCAAGCTCAGCGAAACGGCCCGTGAAGCAGCGTTGGAAGCCATCCAGATGCATGGCGGCATCGGGATGACGGACGAATTCGACATTGGGTTCTTCCTCAAGCGTTGCCAGGTTCTCGATACCTTGTTCGGCGATTATTACTACCATCTCGGTCGCTTCGCGAAAGCCCGGGGTTATTGAAATCGATGAAGCCGTCGCTGAAGACCGAAGAAAACGTGAAACAAACGCCAGCCGCAAACTGCTGCTGGTCAACCTTGAAATTAGCACTTGGCGGAAAACTATCATGAACCTTGGAATGACAGACCGTGTGCGGCCTCTGGTCGAAGCCGTAAAAAAATTCATCGCCGAAGAAGTCAGACCTGTCGATCACGAATTCCTCGCGGAAGTCGACAAAGGCGACCGCTGGACTCTTACCGGCCGTCAAAAGGAAATTCTCGACACGCTCAAGTCCAGCGCCCGCGACAAGGGCCTGTGGAATTTTTGGCTGACCGACAGCGAACGCGGTTATGGTTTGAGCACGGTCGAATACGCTTACCTGGCAGAAGAGACCGGCCGCTCCCACCTGGCCGCCGAAGCATTCAATTGCAGCGCTCCGGACACCGGAAACATGGAAGTGTTGGAACGCTATGGCAGCGAGGCGCAGAAGAAAGAGTGGCTCGAACCGTTATTGGACGGCGAAATTCGTTCGGCCTATGCGATGACCGAGGCCGATGTGGCATCCTCAGACGCCACGAATATTTCAACCAGTGCAGTTCTTGAAAACGGCGAATGGGTCATCAATGGCGAGAAATCCTATATTTCCGGCGCTGGCGACGAGCGTTGCAAGATTCTGATCGTGATGGCCGTTACCGACCCGGAAAATCCCAGGCACCGGCAGCATTCCCAGATCCTGGTTCCGATGAACACACCGGGTGTAACTGTGACGCGCGGCCTGAAAGTGTTTTCCGTCGACGACGCACCTCATGGTCATATGCAAATGACATTCGAAGACGTCCGCGTCCCGGAGGAAAACGTCATTCTTGGCCGGGGGCGCGGATTCGAGATTTCTCAGGGCCGGCTCGGCCCGGGCCGGGTCCATCACTGCATGCGGGCAATCGGATCTGCGGAACAGGCGCTGGAACTGATGTGCCGGCGGGCGGTCAGCCGGACGGCATTCGGCCGGCCACTGGCCAAACTGGGTGGCAACTATGATGTGATCGCCAATGCCCGCATGAACATCGATATGGCGCGTCTGCTGACCCTGCAAACCGCCTGGGTGATTGATAACGAAGGCATGGATGAAGCCCATTGGTGGATATCCAAGATCAAGGCCGTGGTGCCCAATGTCGCGCTGAAGGTCATTGATGATTCAATCCAGATGCACGGGGCTTTCGGTTTGTCGCAGGACTTTCCACTGGCAGGGATGTACATGGCGGCCCGAACGCTGCGCCTGGCGGATGGGCCCGACGAGGTGCACCGCATGGTCGTGGCCCGCAAGGAACTGCGTCCCTATATCAAACAATTGAAGTCTTGAACGGAAACCAGCAGGAATAAACATGACAGAAACTATCAAAGCACACGAACTCCCATCCCTGGTCGGGCAGGAACTCGAGCCGTCTTCATGGCTGGAAATCACCCAGGAACGCGTCAATCAGTTCGCCGATGCCACCAATGACCATCAGTTCATCCATATCGACGAGGAGCAAGCCGCGCAAACACCCTTCGGCGGAACCATTGCGCATGGCTTCCTGACCCTTTCGCTGGTCGTCTTCCTGACCGCCGAAAAAGCGAGGAAAATCGAAGGCACCGTGATGGCCATCAATTACGGCTCGGACAAGGTCCGTTTCCTCCAGCCGGTGCGGGTGGGCAGCCGCATCAGGGCCCGCCAGGTCTTGATGGAAGCGAGGGAAAAAAATCCCGGTCAATGGCTGACCAAGACCGCCGTGACTATCGAGATCGAGAACCAGGAGAAGCCGGCGATGGTCGCCGAGTCTCTTTTGATGACAATTGTTAAGTAAACCATCCAACCAATTGTGTAAAAAATGAAGGCATTGGTGTGCAAAGAGTTTGGTCCGCCGGAAAAGCTGCTTATAGAGGAGTTCCCGGATCCGGTGCCGGGCTACGGTGAACTACTGGTCGATCTCAAGGCGGCAGGCATCAATTTTCCAGACCTGTTGGTCATTGGGGGAAACTACCAGGTAAAAACGCCGCCTCCCTTCGTTCCGGGGAGTGAAGCTGCTGGAATCGTGGAGTCCGTCGGGGAAAGCGTGACCCGCTTCAAGCCGGGAGACCGCGTGATCGCCTTGCCGACATTAGGCGCGTTCGCCGAAAAATGCCTGTTGCCTGAAGATAAGTGCATGCCTCTGCCCGACAGCATGAGCTTCGAGGAGGGTGCCGGGTTTACCATCACATACGCGACCTCTTACCATGCGTTCAAGCAAAGTACCGAGTCTCATTGCGGGAAGCCGTGAAGGAATTGACCGGGGGCAAAGGCGTTGATGTTGTCTACGACCCGGTGGGTGGTGAACTGGCCCAAGTGGCCTTGCGCTCGCTCGCCTGGCAAGGCCGTTACCTGGTGATCGGTTTCGCCAGTGGTGAGATTCCCAGGTTCCCGGCCAATATCGCGTTACTGAAAGAGGCGAGCATTATCGGTGTTTGGTGGGGAACCTGGGGTAAGAACAATCCTGGCGACTCCGTAAAGAATATGCTGGACCTGGCGGGACTGGTCGAAACGGGCCAACTAGTTCCCCGGGTGACGGAATCCTATCCGCTGGAACGCTACCTTGACGCATTCGCCGCAATCTCCGAACGCCGCGCAAAAGGCAAAGTCATCCTGACCATGGACTAGCGTACAATTTGAGAATGACTGCAGTTTCATTCACCGACCGGAATCTCATATGGGGGGAAATGGAGGACGGCACTGCCGCTGAATGGGACATTATCGTAGTTGGCGGTGGCATCACCGGCGCCGGAATCCTGCGTGAAGCCGTGCGAAAGGGCTACAAATCCCTGCTCATCGAACAACGCGATTTTGCCTGGGGCTCGTCCAGCCGTTCCTCCAAGATGGTCCACGGTGGTCTGAGGTACCTTGCCGCCGGCAATTTTTCATTGACCCGGCACGCCCTGCACGAACGGGAAAACCTGATCTTGGAAGCGCCACGCCTGGTCGAACGGCTGGGTTACTATTTCCCCCTGTACCGTGGGCGCTTCCCTCCCCGGTTCGCTGCCGGAATCCTGTTTTGGCTCTACGACCGCCTGGCGGGTATCCGGGATCACCGCAGGGTAAGCAACCGGCAGCTGGGGCAAATATTCGAGCAGTTGGACACCGCGAATCTCAACGGGGCTTTCTATTACACAGATGCCGTTACCGACGATGCCCGGCTTACTCTCCGGGTGCTGCAAGAATCGATCCGGGCAGGTGGATTCGTTCGGAATTATACCCGGGCGAACAG
>CAMYKC010000097.1 GCA_947258865.1 uncultured Lysobacterales bacterium | reverse complement strand
GACAACACCGCCAGGTGTGGGCACTTTTACCGAGGCGCCCAACGCTGCTTCCCACGGCGCCACGGGCAGGTCGAGGTACACGTCCGCGCCCTCCGCCCGGTACCGGCCGCGTGGATCAAAACTGACTTCGAGGTAGAGATCACCCGCCTTTCCGCCACCGAAACCGGCGCCACCTTGTCCGGCCAGGCGGATCTGCTGCCCCTGCCGGATGCCTTTAGGTATTTTCACATTCAAAGTCCGGGTGCTCGTGGTAACGTGGCCGCCGCCATCCATCTGCGGCATTCGCAGCGTGATCGAACGCGTGGCGCCATGGTAGCTGTCCTCCAGGCCGACGACGACTTTTGCATGGTGATCCTCTCCGCGCAGGCTGAAGCCCTCGCGGTCAGGGCTGCGCCCCGGTCCCGGACGACGCTGCGCCCGGCCGTAAAGTGACTCGAAGAAGTCACTGAAGCCGCCCAGGTCGGGGCCGCCTTCACCCCTTTCGCTGAATTCAAAGCCAGCGTCCCATCCGGGAGGCGGACGGAACTCCTGGCCCGCTTTCCATTGCGAGCCCAGCTGGTCGTAGGCCGCACGCTTTTCGGGATCCTTCAGTACTTCGTATGCTTCGCCCAATTCCTTGAACTTCGCTTCCGCGTCGGCCTCCTTGCTCACATCCGGGTGGTACTTGCGGGCAAGCTTGCGGTAGGTTCGCTTGATCTCGTCCTGGGTGGCGTCGCGTTTGACGCCCATGATGGCGTAGTAGTCCTTATATTCCATGATGCCTGTTGCCCGTCATCGACCTGGTCCAGATTGCCACGGGAATGCATGGCTGCTCAAGTGGTCTGAATGCTTTTCGACGTACCCCACCAGGCGAGTGCGCCGGTTACAACCAGGGCAAGCCCAACACCCATTGACAGCAGGATTTCGCCAACTGCGACGTGACCAACTGCTTTACCATAGGGAATGGCGTAGAAAACGATCATCAATCCCGATAAGAATACCCCGAACACCATGAGCAACCGCGCCCAAAACAGGGTGCGGCGAAACTTATTCCCGTCAATCTCGGTGTCCGGAACCCTGTGCAATCGCTCACGTCTTTCATGCTCCTGTTCACTCACCACACCGTTCGAAGACACCAGTTCAATGGTTACATAACTTAAGACCACACCCACCAGAATCGGGTCCAGGATAACCGGCAAGTCCACAACGCGCAGCAACAATAAGACATTGGTCAAGACATTGCCGACCAGGCCAGCGATGATGCCCCAGAAAGCCCCTGCCTCAGTGATCCGCCTGCTCCATACACTCATGAAAGCCACCGGACCCCAGGACGAAGCGAACAGGGTGCCGGCAAAATAGCTGACCCAGAACAGCTTTCCCTCCGGCAACAGCCACGCAATGATCAGCGCCGTCACGCTGATCGAGAACATGGCCAGGCGGCTTTGCCTGAGGCGGATGCGATCATCGTCGAATTTTGGCCTGGTGAGGTCGTTGCTGATGCTGAATCCGGAAAGTGAAAGAAATGTCGAGGCCGATGACAAACCCGCGGCCATGATGCCGGCCATGATCAGCACGCCTACCAGGGTCGGCATGGCGTTCATGGCCGCCCAGATCATGTTTTCCTGTGCCGGTTCAATGGCGGGATTGATCAGGTTCACCGCCGCACCCGCGAGCATCAGAACCAGGTACAACATCATGATGACACCGGCGGTAATTGTTGCAGAGCGGACAACCGTGTGTTCGTCGCGTGCCATCAGGTAACGGCTGGCTTGCCAGGGGCTGACGGCAACGACGATACCCCATGCAAAGCCCAGGATTACTGCCCAGATCATCGCATCGGCAGGCGTTTTCCAGGTGGAATCCACACCGACCACACCATGCCAGGAAATGATACCCGGCTTGCTCTCGAGTACCGCCAGTTCCCGGATTGCCGTAAACCAGCCACCGCTGCCTTCGACCAGAAAAGAAAGTCCCAGAAACGTCACAGCGGCAAACAGCAAAAACATTATCGTGTCGGTGATGATCACGCCCCGTGATCCCGACTAAAGCGTGAACAGCGTGTAACCCAACCAGGTAATCATCAGCGTTTTAGCGAAGGAAAGCCCGGTAACTTCGTGAATGATCGTAGCCGTACCCTGGGTGACCATAACCAGGTAAGCCGTACAGCCGATCAATACGGTCGTACCAGCCACCGACTGCACACGCCGGCTGTCGAAGCGTTCCCCAAAGTATTCCGCAACAGTCAATGCCCGGCTGCGGCGCAGAAACCGGCCGAAATAGAGACCGCCGGCCACGTAACCGATACAGTTGACAGCAGTCAATATGATGATGATGCTGGGATTCCCGGAATAACTGATGCCGGTTTCGCCCATGAAGGCGTTGGTGCTCATCAAGCTGGCCACCAGGGTACCGACGATAAGCAGGGTTGGCGCTTGCCGGCCGGCTACAAAGTAATCTTCCAGCTTCTTGACCTTGCGCCCGGCATAATTTCCGACCACGAGGTAAACCACAATGCTGATCAATAGCCCGGCTGCGTAGATATTCATATAGTACTTATTAGATTTATAATTCTATAGGTACTCATAAGAACTATATTGATTGAAACATTCCTTTTTTTACTGTGGCCGGCTTTCGTTTTTTGGCTTGTAAAGCTTGGCTTCTTCACGGTTCAATTGAATGACTTTCAGTGTCCAGTTGGTCACCGACGAATCAACCTTGAATCGAAACACGCCACTTTCGTTCATCAATCGCAAGCCGTCGCCCCGTCGCTTGGTCTGCACTACGCGGCCGGCATGTTCGCCCGTCTTGGCATTCACGAGTGCGACCGATATACCCATGGTCCGCGGGTAATCGCTGTTGACGCGCCAGTCGATCAACCAGGGATCCTCGACCTGGAAGTCGGCTGTGTAGACGCTTCGACTACCCGAAAATTCACGAACCAATTTACCGGCAAAGGCTGTTGATGAACTGCAAATCAAAAGGGTGAAGAGCATGTATGCAAACAGACGGTTCATCATCGAATACCTCTCAAACCAATGGCTCAAGTCCATTATAAACCCTGGGTCCGCGGCCACGGGTTACGAAAACTGGTCCCAATAGGGATTTTCGCCGAAGCGTTCGACCAGGAAATCGATAAACATTCGCGCGCGCCGGGAAAGGTAGCGGGTTTGCGGATACACGACATAAGCGCTGAGTTGCCGCGGCCGGTAGCCCGGCAACACCGGCACGAGGTCACCAGACGCGAGCGCTTGCCAGGCGATGAAAGATGGCGTCAGCGTGATGCCGTGGCCTGCCATTGCCATATCGCGCAGGAAGTCGCCGTTGTTGGCGACGATGTGCGGCCGCGTGGGAACGGCGTGTTCTCTGCCCTGCTCATCTTCCAGCCGGATCATCGATCCGCCGCCGACGTCGTATTGCAATATGCGATGCACCCTCAAGTCGTCGGGAATTTCGGGGGCGCCGCGCTGCTCCAGGTATTCCGGGCTGGCGCAAAGCACAATGCGAACAGGACAAATCCGCCGGGCTTGCAAACCGGAGTCTCGCAATTCCGAGATCCGTATGGCGAGATCGACGCCCTGCTCCACCAGGTCGATATGTCGATCCGAGAAATCAATGATGACGGTCAGGTCCGGATGCGCCTTGATGAATTCGTCAATCGCCGGCGAGAGATGACACAATCCGAAGGAGAGCGGAACCGCCAGCCTCAAGGTACCGTCGAGCGATGCGTCGGTATCGGCGGCCGTCGTGTTGAGTTCCGCGAAATCACCGAGCAGCTTCACCGCGCCCTCGTAAAAACTTCGCCCGGCTTCCGTCAGGCTGGAACGACGTGTGGTCCTGTTGAGTAGCCGCACACCCAGGCGTGATTCCAGTTCCGCCAGGCGCCTGCTGACGCCGGATTTGGCTACACCCAGCTGCCCTGCGGCTTTGCTGATGCTGCCGGCTTCCACCACCCGAACGAAGTTCTGCATTTCTTCCAGCTGACCCATTGTTCTCTTTATCAGAACAGTAATTTGCAATTATTGCTGTTTTTAATTTATTACACAACAGTTAAGCTTGTGCGCAAGTTTTGACCAGACATGGAGAACCGACATGCAAACATTTCGATCAATCACCGCACCTGCAGGCCCCTATTCGATCGACAACTGCAAGCGGGCCTGACATGACGACAACCCCGCAGCCTGCACAAATCCGCGAGGTCGTGGCAACGACTCCCGGTATGCCGGCCACCGACGGTGACGGCGTAAAGATGACGCGCATCATCGGTACTCCGGAGCTCAATATGCTGGACCCCTTCCTGCTGCTGGACGCATTTGAGTCCGATCAGCCACAGGACTATATCGGCGGCTTTCCCAGTCACCCGCATCGTGGCTTCGAAACGGTGACCTACCTGCTGGCCGGCCGCATGCGCCACAAAGACAACGCCGGCAACGAAGGCGTGATTGAACCGGGGGGCGTGCAGTGGATGACGGCCGGAAAGGGTATCGTGCATTCCGAGATGCCAGAGCAGGAAGACGGCCTGTTAATGGGCTTCCAGCTCTGGGTCAACCTGCCGGCGAAGGCCAAGATGTCGGACCCTGCCTACCAGGAATTCCCACCGGCCCAGACGCCGCTGGAACGCCGTGAGGACGGCACGGAAATCCGCGTGATTGCCGGTACCACCGGCGAGGGCACCACCGGCGTGGTGCAAAACGGATTCGTGCAACCCACTTACCTGGATGTGTCGCTGCCGGCCGGAGGGCATTTCTCGCAAGCGGTCGACCCCGGCGACAATGCTTTCCTGTTCGTGATCGATGGGGAACTTGAAGTCGGGCGGCAGGCCACTTATCTCGGCCGCAGAACGCTGGGGATACTGGGCGAGGGCGGCCGTATCGAGTTGAGGGCTACTTCCGGGGCAAGCCGGTTCCTGCTGGTTTCGGCCCAACCGCTGAATGAACCCGTCGCGCGTGGAGGTCCTTTCGTGATGAATACGAAAGAGGAAATCATCCAGGCGTTTGATGACTACAAGCACAACCGGTTCTGAACCGGCAATCAAAGGAAATGGGAAATGGGATTATTGGTACATGGGAAATGGGTAGACCGCTGGTATGACACGGAGGGACACAAAGGCCATTTCGTTCGCAGCGCGGCTCAGTTCCGCAACTGGATAACCGCCGACGGCAGCCCGGGACCGAACGGGCGAGGTGGATTCAAGGCCGAGGCTGGCCGCTATCACCTGTACGTATCGCTGGCCTGCCCCTGGGCCAACCGCACACTGATTTTCCGCCATCTCAAGGGACTGGAAGAAATGATCGGTCTGTCGGTGGTGCATTGGCACATGGCTGATCATGGCTGGACCTTCGAACACGGCGATGGTGTGATCCCGGACCCTTTGTTCAATGCCGAATATCTCCACCAGGTGTACACGTCAGCGAATCCGGATTACTCCGGCCGGGTGACGGTGCCGGTCTTATGGGACAAGCAGGGAGGCACGATCGTCTCAAACGAGTCCTCCGAGATTATCCGCATGTTCAACAGCGCTTTCGACGAAGTCGGCGCCCTGCCCGGCGATTATTATCCCGAAGACTTGCACAACCAGATCGATGAGATCAATGCGCGCATTTACAGTTGTGTGAACAACGGAGTTTACAAAGCCGGCTTCGCTACCTCCCAGGAAGCCTATGAGGAAGCCCTTGCGCCGCTGTTCGAAACGCTGGACTGGCTTGAACACCGGCTTTCAAACCGGCGTTACCTGTTTGGCGACCGCCTGACCGAAGCCGACTGGCGGTTGTTCACCACGCTGATCCGATTTGACCCGGTCTACGTCGGTCACTTCAAGTGCAACATCCGGCGCCTGGCGGATTACCCCGAGCTGTGGGCTTACACGCGGGACCTGTTTCAGCATGAAGGCGTGGCGGAAACCATCGATATGCACCACATCAAGCACCACTATTATGCGAGCCACACCATGATCAACCCGACGGGAGTGGTGCCGGTCGGGCCGAAGCTGGACCTCTGGGCGCCGCACGGCCGCGCCCCTGCGTAGCAGCTGACCTCGCAGGCGTTTATGCACATGACTGGGAAAGGTGTCGGGTATTTGGATGGGGGACCGTCATCCGTCGGGAACGGATGATCGAGCACACAGGGATGTCTTGAGCGTGTCTCCCATCCAGGTACCCGATACCTCTTACTGGTAGTTGCCAATATCGCGGGCGAGGTCAGCCTGATATGACTTGGGCTCAGAAGAGCCGTGAATCATACGCCCAGTGAAGCAGGGCCTGCCTCTGGCGCGGCCGGCAAAGCAGATCGCCTTTCACGCAGTTCTTGCGAATCTGTGCAATGTGACGCGTCATGGCCTTCCAGCGGGCGACCTGACGCTGGTCATCCGCGCAGCGGCGGCCCATGTAGTACCGGCAGTACCACTGGAACCATCCACGCGGATCGTCCGGCCAGATCCAGCCTTTTTCGATCCAGTATGACAAGGGCTTCGATGCTTGAACGCCAAAGAAATTGAGCTGTTTGTCGGCTCGCTCCGGATTCAGTTTGGCGTTTTCGAACCAGTCAGCCGGGAATTCATCGCGGCAATCGGTCATGTACTTGCCGCCGAATACTCCCATTTCCAGCATCCGTGCAGGCGTCAGGTCCGGCTTGAATTCCGGATGGAAGTTTCTGCCGGGTGGCTCGGTCAGCTGGTAGACATAGCCGGTCTGCATTTTGTCATTAACGATGACGGTTATCGGTTTCACAAGGGAATTTTCCGGCCGGCAAGGCTCTCAGCGTGCATTTCTAAATAATTTTCATGCGGTTATCGGGCTTGGCAAACAGGATTTGCACGTTCGAGATGGCCCGCTCCAGAAAAGCGCCTTCGCAATAGCACAGGTAATACTCCCACATCCGGATAAATGTTTCCGAGTAGCCCTGCCTGCGGACTTCGGGCAAAGCCCCGAAAAAATTACTGCGCCAATGGTGGAGGGTGGTCGCGTAGTGAAGCCCGATGTCTTCCAGGTTCAGCAAACGCATGTCCGTTTCGTCAGCGACGAACCGCGTCATGACTGCCGACGAAGGCAGGCCGCTGCCGGGAAAGATGTAACGCTGAATGAAATCGATGGATTTCCTGTATTCCTGGTAGCGTTGATCCGCGATGGTGATCGCCTGGATCAGCATTGTTCCGTCAGGCTTCAGCAAGTCACTGCATTTTCTGAAGTAGGGACCGAACAGGTCGTGGCCGATCGCTTCGATCATCTCGATCGACACCAGCTTGTCGTACTGACCTTCGAGATCACGAAAATCATCGAATAACAGGGTAATGCGATCCTGCAGGCCCGCCTCGGCCACCCGCTGCTGTGCTTTTTCGAACTGTTCACGGGATATCGTTGTGGTGGTCACGCGGCAACCGTAGTGCTGCGCAGCGTGCAGGGCGAATCCACCCCAGCCGGTGCCGATTTCGATGACGTGATCGCGGGCATTCAGTTGCAGCCTCTGGCACACATGGTCCAGCCGCGCCAACTGGGCCTCGTGCAAGCTCATGTCAGGCCGGTGAAAAATGGCCGATGAATACATCATGGTCTCATCCAGCCACAGGGCGAAGAAATCATTACCCAGGTCGTAATGCGCGGCGATATTGCGGCGCGCGCCTTCGTGGCTGTTGCGGTTCACCCAATGGAACAATTTTTGCAACGGGACGGTAAATCGCGCGGTCCCGCCCTCCATGCCATCGATCACGTGATGGTTCATGAGCAGCAATCGAACCAGGGATACGAGGTCGTCACAGTGCCAGTAGCCATGCATATAGGCTTCGCCGCCGCCGATGGACCCGCCAAAAGCCACCTCGCTGTAGAAGCGCGGATCGATCACCGTGATTTGCGCACTGATGCCCGAGGCCCCGGCCCTGCCGAAGCAAAATTCATCGTCACCGTCCACCAGGCGCAACTCTCCTGTTTCGATCTGCTTCAACTGCTTTAGTATGACGCGCCTTGCCAGTGAATCCAGCAAGCCTGGCTTGACTGTGCCCGCCAGGTGGCGCGGTGATGACAGTGAAACCGATTTCATCTGATTTTCTCCGCGGTTGCCGCGGCTTTGGCGGGATGGTCATGCACCGGCGCACCTTTCAGCCAAAGCTTCAAGGCCTGCCAGTGAATCGCCAGGATGACTTGCAGGGTCATCAGCGGGTAGGTGACCAGCACCTGCGCCAGAGAGCCGCCTGTCACTTCCTTACGCTCAAGGTCCAGGGTCGCATCGAAAATCTTGACCCCGCCGCGGGCGTTCTCCATGTGGACCGTAAGCCTGTCGGCCGGCCGCTTGAAGCGCCAGTCATAATCGACATCCATCTCCATGAAGGGCGAGACGTGCATGGCCTTTTCCGGGTGATGACGATGATGATCGCCATCGCCGCGGTTGCGGCTTTGCGGCAGCACGTAACAGTGGCGCTCACCCCAGGGTGTATTGTTTACTTCGGCTACGATGGTCTCGACCCGATCATCACTGCTATCAAAACAATAGTAAAAACTGACGGGATTGAAAACATAACACGCATTCCGGTTTCCTGAGCCACCAGGCTTCGGACCGCATCGTCCAGCGGTTCACCGGGGTCGCCAAAATGATCTTCGCGCCGGAACTGCGCCAGCGCCGGACGGCGGTCCGACCACAGCCAGCGGCCATCGAACAGTCGCGGGAGTTCAGCCAGGTCCAGGTACATCATGAAGACACGATAGCTGAATGCGTGCTCCACGGGCACCATCCGCCGGTGCCTAACTTGCCCGAGGTAGATACCGCTTTTCAACATGTTGCTGTCCTGTTTCGGAAAGGTCCTCTCGAAAATGCTCCAGCGCCCTCATCGCACTGACCACGCCATCCTCGTGAAAGCCATAACGCCAATAAGCGCCGCAGAAATAGGTTCCGTGCCCTCCGTTGATGTTGCGGTGGAGTTTCTGGGCAGCAACCGCTTTCCCGGTGAAAATCGGGTGAGAATAATTGATCACCCGGATGATTTTATCCGGATCAATTGCCTGCGTGTTGTTCAGCGTTACACAGAATTCCACTGGTGCACGCAGATTTTGCAGAATGTTCATGTTGTAGGTCAGCCTGACCTTGCCGTCCGGGTTCGCCGGCCCATCCGGAATATGGTAATTCCATGCCGCCCAGGCTTTGCGGCTTCTTGGCATCAGGCTGGCATCAGTATGCAGCACCGCCTCGTTGCGCTGGTAATCGATCGCACCGAGCACCGCTCGCTCCTGCGGTGTTGGATCCGCCAGCAAGCGCAAGGCCTGGTCGCTGTGGCAGGCCAGAAAGACCCGGTCGTAGCGTTCAGCTTCGGCGCCGCGGGCCTTGATCTCGATGTATTCGGGATGACGGCGTATCCAGTGCACTCTGGAATCCAGCCGGATCCGGTCGCGGTGGCCAGCCACCAGTTTTTCCACGTACCGGTTGGAGCCGCCCTTGATCACGCGCCAGGCGGGACGGTCGTCGACGCTGAGCAGGCCGTGGTTATGAAAAAAGCGGATAAAGAAAGCCGCGGGGACGCCACGCATGCCCTCCGGCGTCGCGGACCAGATGGCCGCGCCCATCGGGACAATGTAATGATCGACAAACTGGCGTGAATATCCGTTGTCAGCCAGGTAATCACCCAGCGTGATCGAGCTGGCCGTATCGTCCAGGAGTTGCGGTGCTTCGCGATTGAAGCGAAGGATGTCCCTCAGCATCCGGTAAAAAGAAGGTCTCAGCAGGTTGCTGCGCTGAGCGAACAGGGTGTTGAGCGAAGCGCCGTTGTATTCCAGACCGTTACGCCCGCTGCTTACGCTGAAACTCATGTCGCTGAGTTGTGATTCGACACCGAGTTCATCCAGTAGTGCGATGAAGTTTGGATAGGTGACGTCATTGAACACGATAAAGCCTGTGTCAACGGCCCATTGCCGGCCTTCAGCAAGCACGTCGACGGTGTTCGTATGACCGCCGATTCTGCTATCTGCCTCGTAGACGGTAATGTCGTGTTCTTTCGCGAGCCGGTAGGCCGCCACGTTGCCGGCGATGCCGGTGCCGATGACTGCGATTCTCACGACATCACCACTGCTGCGGTACTTTACGGAGCCTGGAGGTATCGTAACCAGCGTCAGCGATCAGCTGAACGGCATCGTCGAATAATTCAGGGGCCATGACCGGTTCACGCGCCATCAACCAGACATAGTCACGCTTGTTGCGGCCGATAATGGTCACTGAGTAATCTTCGTCGAGATAGATAATCCGGTAATCGCCCTTGAACGGCCAGACAAACTGCATGGCCCACTCGGCGTTTGTTTCTTTGTTGATGACGAATCCCCTTGGTTCGTATTGCTTTTCCGGGCCATCAAATGCGTCTTTGCGAAAGGTGAACGTCGTGGCGATGGTCCCGTCCGAGTCGAGCTGATAGGACTCGATCGCATTGTGTGCGCCTTTTTCAACGAAGGTTGGAATGTTGGCAATCACATACCAGTCGCCCATGAAACGGGGGAGGTCAACCTTCTCCACTGTATCCAGAGGAGGGAGGCTGGCCTGGCATCCCCCGAGCAGCAGGGCTCCGGACAGTGTCAGAACATTAGACTTGATGGACATGCGGCTGTCTCCTTGAAAATGCAGTAAGTACCAGAGGCCCAGGTTGAGCGCGCCGGCCGCCAGGCGATAGCGATAGAAAGGACGCTGCTCACCCCGGACCTCCGGATCCTTTAAAATCTTCGTCAATTGCAGCGGCCGTGCGCGGCCGCCATGGCAAAAACGCATTGGTCCGCTGCACGTAGTCGCGGTAGGCAGGCCGACGCTCAGAAATATCTTTTTCGAGCAAAGAGACTCCCGACACCCGCAATAGCAGAAACGTCATCAAGACGGGCGCGAACAGGGTCCACCACGCCCCGGCTGACAACGCGATAAGGTAGATACCCCACCAGAGCAACGCTTCACCGAAATAATTCGGATGCCGGGTGTAACGCCACAGGCCCGTGTCCAGTACCGCTCCCTCAGCCCGTTCGCTGCGGCGAAAGCGGCTTAACTGGTAATCGCCGGCGACTTCGAAATACATACCGGCTATCCACAGGGCTAAGCCAGCAAAGTCAAGTGGCCCGGGTGGAGTCTGCCCGCTTACAGCCGCGATAGCGGGCAGACAGATCACCCAGGCCAGCAAACCTTGAAGGAGAAAAACGATGTACAGGCTCTTGAACCAAAAATGCGGTTCATTGTTCTTACGAATGGCCTGGTAACGCCGGTCCTCTGGTTGACCATGATTGCGAACGGTGATGTAAACCGACAGCCGCACGGCCCAGGCGGCAACCAGGATTAGCATCATCAGGCTCCTGGGGCCGCGTGAATCAGTGACGGCAAGGTAGGTGGCCAGGCCCAGGAGAAACAGGATCGACCACAGGCTGTCCACGATACTGACGTCGCGGCGCACGATGCTGATGAGCCAGGTAGCCACCGCGGCTGCCATCATCACCCCCAGCGCAATGAACCAGGCGTTCAAATCAAGCATTACCGGGACCCTTCCTTATGGTTCTGGCGTTCAAAAAGGTAATGACCGACATACCACTCACGTCCCTCATCGTGGCCGAACAGCTCTGCGCAAGCCATGAAGAATATGCGCCAGCGCTGGAACCACTTTTCGGCCTGGTCATCTCCATAGGTAGCCTCCAAGACGGGCATGATCCGGTCTCGGCGCCTGTCCATGTTTGAAAGCCAGGCGTTCGACGTACGCTCGTAATGGCTGCCGCGCCAGCGATCCCGCCGAACGAGCTTCAGATGTTCCTGGAAGTGCAGCGGCAAATCATCGCTGGGCATCATGCCGCCAGAGAAAAAGTGCCGGCCCATCCAGTCAGCAGGACCTTCATCGAGGAATTCATAGGCGCAGTTTCGATGACAGAAAATGTGCATGAAGAATCGGCCGTCGGGTTTCAGCCAGCGAGAAATCCGCCGGTACATTTCACGGTAGTTGCGCAGGTGTTCGAACATTTCGACGGAAACGATGCGGTCAAAGTCACCCGGAGCTTGAAAATCGTTCATGTCTTCGGTCAGAACGTTGATATTGCCCAGGCCCTTGCGCAGGGCAAGTTTTTCAATGTGCATCCGCTGAGGGGCCGAGTTGGAGACCGACGTGATTTCGCAATTCGGATAATTCTCGGCAATCCACAGACTGAGCGATCCCCAGCCACAACCGAGATCAAGGATGGACATGCCATCTTCGATCCCGGCACGATCACAAGTGATCGCCAGCGCGTCAGCCTCTGCCTGATCCAGGGTCTCGACCCCATTTCCCCAGTAACAACAGCTGTATTTTCCGTGCGCGCCCAGAATTTGTTCGAACAAGGCAGGCGGCACTTCATAGTGCTGTTCGTTGGCAATTTCCGGAACCAGCGCGATGGGCGACTGATTCATCTTTTCAATAAAACTTTCCAGTTCGGCGCCGGAAGCCTCCGGGTCGCCAGACTTGATATCCTTGAGCCTTTGGCGACAGAGGCGCCTGATGCCGGCGCGGATCACGCTATCCGGCACCAGGCCACGTTCTGTCCAGGCCAGAACGGTATTTGATGTTTTGTTTGCGGCTGTGTTCATTCCATATTTACCTGTAACAGATGTATAAATATTTCAGGAGATGAAGGCCGCTGATGATTCATCAAAAAAATCAAAAGCTTATGCTTTATCACCCCAACCTTATACATCGTTCGATAGATAATGTACATATTATGTACAGTATTTACAAGCTTTTTTTGGTATTTGTCCAGATATTTTGTATATTGCGTATAATTCACGTACACTTTCATGAATTATTCAATAGAAACGAATCCTGAACACAGGAATCGGGACATACTATGAGCAGCAAAGCCAATATCATCGACTATCCCGGCGAAAAGCTTTATACGATAGGCACCGTGTCGAAACTAACCGGCGTGGGCGCAATCACCCTGCGCGCCTGGGAAAGGCGTTATGACTTGATTCAGCCGGTACGAAAGGAAAGCGGCCACCGCCTGTATACACGCGCCCACATAGACCAGATAAACCGCATCACTGCCCTGACCCAGCAGGGGATGCGGCTCAGCCAGATCAGACCGGAAATGCTCGAAAGCGAGCCGCCCTCCGAATCGGATGATGGCCAGGAGTCAACCGTTTGGAAGGACTACCTCAACAGCATGATTTCCGCCATCATCAGTTTCGACGAGGATCGCCTGGAAGAAATCTACAACGAAGCACTGTCCTTGTACCCGATTGGTCTGGTGACACGTAAATTGCTGACGCCCCTGTTGGTCGAGCTCGGCCTGCGCTGGGCGTCGGGCGAGGCCGCGATTGCCGAAGAGCATTTCTTCGCTTTCTACTTACGCAACAAGCTGGGTGCCCGCTACCACCACCTGTCCCGCGGTAATTCAGGACCTTTGATCCTGCTGGCGGGCTTACCCGGCGAACACCATGACATCGGCCTGCTGTTGTTTGCGCTTGCAGCCTTCGAATCCGGCTACCGCGTGCTTTCTCTGGGCGCGAATATGCCGCTTGATGAACTGGCGCAGATTGCCCGCAAGAAGAATTGCGCAGCGGTTTTGTTGTCTGGCGCCATAGAGCCCAAAAAGAGCACGCTCACCCGTGAATTACCGGCACTGGTCGAGGATTGCCCGGCGCCGGTTCTGGTTGGGGGTTTGTCTTCTGTTTACGCCTGCGACGCAATCAATCGTACGGGTGCGGAAGCGTTGGGCCGCGACATTGAGCACGGTCTTCAGCACCTGGAAGAGCTCCTGACCTGAAATTTCGAAAGTTTATGATTTATCATCAGCTTTCGTTACCGGGTAGCGCAATCTGATGAGTCGTTCCACCTTACCACTGTACCTCGACCACAACGCCAGCACCCCGGTGCTGCCGGATGTGTTCGACGCCATGCTGCCCTGGCTTCAAGACCGCTTCGGCAATCCATCGAGCACGCATGCCTACGGGCGCGCCATGCGCCGCGCGCTGGACCTGGCGCGTGAGCAGGTGGCATTGCTGATCGATTGTTCGCCCGAAGAAATCTATTTCACATCCGGCGGCACCGAGTCCAATAATCTGGCCATACGCGGCGTGGCCATGGCCAGGCCCGATCGCCGTAAAATTCTGACTTCGGTTATCGAGCATCCTGCGACCCTCGAACCCTGCTCGTTCCTGGAACAAAACGGTTACTCCATTTTCCGCGCAGCGGTTGACGCCAACGGTCAGGTCGAGGTCCAGAGCATATGCGAAGCGCTTTCAGATCGTGTGGCCCTGGTCACCATCATGCAGGCAAACAGCGAGACCGGATCGCTGCAGCCGATTCGCGAAATCACCGGGCTGGCCCATCAACACGGAGTCCCGGTGCATACCGACGCCGCGCAGTCCGTGGGCAAAGTGACCGTGTCCGTTAACGCTGACAGGGTGGATCTGCTCTCTATCGCGGGCCACAAGCTCTACGCGCCCCAGGGTGTGGGCGCGCTTTACGTCAGGTCGGAAACCGCCATCGA
>CAMYKC010000096.1 GCA_947258865.1 uncultured Lysobacterales bacterium | reverse complement strand
AAAGTCTAAGGGTAAAGTTCAGGGGAAAATGATCCCCTCGTGTGCAGTGTCCGGCCTCAGCCGGAAAGCTGTAGACGATCAGGCGCCGTACCACGTGTACGGCGCCTTTCTTGTCAGAGAAGACGCGTGGCAGACCTGATGCTGCCTCTTACAACGGGATTCCGTTTCCGCTGTCAGCAGCGAGAAATTTCCTTGAATCCGCCGACCGTGGATGCGATTTCGTCGTAAACCTCGGAAATACGTGATGAATTCAGTCCAAATTCACCACGGTCAGCGACGGCCTTTGCAGCCTGGGCGAGGTCTGGTGTTACGCCTGCGTCCCGCTGTTCGCAGAGTTCATTCGCCACGGTCAGGGCGATTCGCAGATCGCGTACAAAGCCACACATGTCTTGCCAATGGCCCGTGCGCGGTTTGAGTTGGACGGCATCGAGAACTGTTTCGCTAAGCCGGTCGCTACCCTCGCAATGGCTGAGTTGCCGATGCATATCGGCCAGCAGCATTTTGCCGTGTTCTGTCAGCCACATTTGCCCGTCGGGAGAATCTCGTTCGGTCAGCATGAAGTCCAGCATTTCATGCAATCGCTGGGCTTGATATACGTCGCCTCCTTGTGCGCCATGAAGATAGGCGTCCAATGAAGCGTTAATGGTGGATTCATCCATTCGCTTGTGAGTCATAATTTCACCTCCAGTCTCCTTAAATACCGAACACAGAAATACCGGCAGCGAAGTTGCCACAAGTTAACCCTAGCAGTTGCTGGCTTAATGGGACCTTAATTTTCGGCAAAGCGGACGGCCAAAAGCCTGAATTCCGCTGATACAGCGCGTTTTCTGGCTATGGGGTTTCTGGTTCTTCGGGCTCCACGGGGATCACGGCGCCTTCCAGCTTGTCAAGATCCTCTATGGGAATGATTCCCCGTGTTTCCAAATCGATTTGCTCTTGCCCGGATTGCTGCCCGGCGGACTGCTCAGGATTGACCAGGGTGGAATCAACTTGTGGTTGACCGGCACCGGCCGCCTGTTCCGAAGGCGGCTGTCCCTGGCGCCCTCTCAGGAAATCCAGTGCGCTTTCGGAAACACCGGCTGTGCTGACTTCGTCCTCGGAGCCATTCCGATTCGGCTGGTAAGGCTCGTAGGTTCCCGCCGAACCGGCACTGCCGCCCTCGCCCTGCGCTCCGCCCGCTCCACTTCCTGCCTGTCCGCCTCCCTGGCCTTGCCCCTGTTGTGAACCTTCACTGCCCTGGCTGCCGCCTTCCTGGCCCGTCGGGTTACCGGGGCCGGGGACCGGACCGCGGTATGCGCCGAATGCAGCAGCCTCACGCTCGTGGTACTTCTCTATCTGCTCGTCCCAGGCTTCCTGTTCCTGCACCGCCAGGTCCGGGTCGGCCATTGCGGCTTCGGTGGGCTCGTAGGGGTATTCTTCAAGAGCGTCCTTCGGCTCCCACTCACCGTTCTCAACGATCACATCGATTAGTTGGTCTCGGATATTGTCCCGGGATTCCTCGGGCAGCTTATCGATTTTTTCCAGATCTTTTTTATAGGTATCTACGGGGTCGGTATAGCTCGGGTCCTGGCGGCGGGCGTCCTCGAGTTCCATGCGCCGCCGAAAAGCTTCGTCGCTTTCCTCGACCTGTTCGCTTGACCCGTCTTCATCCCCGGTCGATGACGGATCCTGGGCGAACGACAGCGTCATGCTAAATAGCATGAGTAAAAACCCCTGGCTCAGATAGCGGACAAGGCTGCGCATGATTCAATTATGCATGGAAAAGCTGAATGCTTCCTGAAGCTCACTGGTCTTCAACAACCCGCACAACTCTGAAACCGGTAAAGTCATTGCGGTCGCCGTTTTTCAGGTTGAAACGGGCAGGCAGGCGAACCTCGCGCGTTCCGGTGAACCAGGAACCACCGCGGGTCATTCTCGAGCTGCAGATACCACGGCCCCAGGCGCTGCCGTCCGCGGGTGCATCGAGGTAGGAGAGGTTCATGCAATCCAGCGTCCATTCGGCGACGTTGCCAATCACATCATGGACGCCAAATGCGTTAGCCCGTAAAGAACCGACAGGGAGGGTTTCAAGGGCGGCGCGGTCAGCGCAATCTTCATGCTGCCAACGGAAACCTGATTCGCTGCCGGCAATATTACCAAATTCGCAGATTTGGGCCGGGTCGCCTCCCATCCAGTCGCTTTCCTCGCCGGCCCGGGCCACGTATTCCCACTGGCTTTCGCTGGGCAAGCTGTAGCGCTGGCCAGTCTTTGCGCTCAACCAGGAAGTAAATTCCTGGACGTCGTTCCAGGAGACCATGATCACGGGCCGGTTGCCGCGCCCCCAGCCGTTGTCCCCGGGGCGCGTTGAGCAAGCGCCATCGGCGGTGCACCAGTCCCATTGATCCATCGTAATTTCGAATACACCCACTGCGAAGGGTTCAGCAATCGTGACCATTCTTCTCGGAGTCTCCTTCTTCAGCGCCGTTGGAGAAGAAGCGTCCGAACCCTGCCAGAAAGAACCGGCCGGGACAACCACCATGGTTGGGCACGCATCGCAATCCCTGAACGTTTTTCCGGGCCGCAGGGTCAGGCCGTCGATCGCTTCAAGCGCCGCGGCTACGTTACCACCCTTCGGAAAAGCCGCGACATAGGATTCATAGGCCTCGATGCTGTGGAGCTTCCGTGCAGCCTCGAATGCGCGTTGATCATTGATGGCGCCCTGGATCTGCTGGCGCAGTACGCGGGCCTCGTCGCCGTGCAACCCACCCGGCCAGGCCAACAGGTATTCATCGAGCGCGGCGATTGTTCTTGCTGCGCGCGCTGTCTCCCAGGCTTCGTGATCCTGACGTTCCCTCTCCGTTTGCTCGCGCTGAGCCGCTTCTTCGGCCAGCCGGATTTCATTCAACAGGATCTCGGCATCGACTTCGTGATGGCCACCGGGAAAGCGGTCCAGGTAGTCATCTATCGCCGCCCGGGTTCCTTCGACCTGGGCCTGCCCCCATGCCTGGTGATCCAGCCGTTCGAGATGGATGAGCGCCTGGTCCTGGTGAATGGAGTCCGGAAAATCCTCCAGGAACAACCGGTAGCCATAGGCCGTATCGGCCTCCAGGGCCGCCTGCCAGCGTTCTGTTTCCTCGGGTGAGGCGTGGCTTCGGTCGATCCTGTCCGGAGCGGTTTCGGTCGAAAGAACTGCATCATTCTCCGATATCGTGGCCGGGTCCTCTCCATTATCTCCAATAAACAGGAAAAGCACGGTTCCCAGCAGAGCTGCGAACA
Organism: uncultured Lysobacterales bacterium; assembly: GCA_947258865.1. Lineage (GTDB taxonomy): Bacteria > Pseudomonadota > Gammaproteobacteria > Xanthomonadales > SZUA-36 > CAMYKC01. Next base: position 11,253 of record CAMYKC010000096.1, on the reverse strand, counting down.
ATATGCTCAGCAGGATTATCGGGAGCCACTCCCGCCCTTCGGTTTCGATTTGCGCCGGCGGAAGCTGAGACCCGACTCCAACCGCTGCCCCGGCGGCTTCGAAACCAAGTCGCCAGTCCTTCACGTTTTGTGGGCGCGCGGCGGGATCCAGCGCAAGGCCCCTTTCAATGGGCTCCAGGACCGCTGCATACGCATGTGCGGGCACCAGGCTGCTCAATGCCACCAGCGGATCGGGCTCATTTACCTTTATTGCACTCCTGCGCTGGCTGGCGGCAACGGGAATGTGGCCGCTGATACAGCGGTACAACGCAGCGGCCAACCCATAGATGTCGGTCCACGGACCGATTTGTCCTCCGTCTCCTGACTGCTCAACCGCGGCGTAGCCTTCACTGCCCAATTTCCATTGCGTGGATGAAGTCGCATGCAGCCGCTGGCCGGCGGCGCCGAAATCGAGCAGGATAGGGGCGCCATCCTGCGTGATGTAGATGTTCGCGGGCTTGATGTCCTGGTGGATGACATCATGGCCATGGATATAGTCCAACGCGCTGAGTAAATGCCGTATCAGCGCCAGTACTTCTTCCTGTGTCAGGGTACCGCTGCGTTTGAGCAGCTTGTGCAGCGCTTCACCCCGGTACCAGGGCATCAACAGATAAGCGGTTCCGTTGGCTTCGACACACCTGAAGACCTTGACGATGTTGGGGTGCTCCAGCTTGGCTACGGTGCGGCCCTCGTCCAGGAACCGGCGCAAACCGGTGGCAAATATGCCGGAAGAGACCTGGTCGAGCGGCTGCAGGTGGCCATCAGCTTTCCGGGTTACGTTTTCACGCGGCAGGTATTCTTTGAGCGCGAAAGATTTTTCCAGAACTGTATCCGTAGCGAGGTAGGTGATGCCAAAAGCACCCTGGCCCAGTACCCGGTCAATACGCAGATTATCAACGATTGTGCCCGGTGCGAGGGCCAGTATTTCCTCGGTCATTCTTCGGCCTGGTTCCCGGCAGCAGGCCTGATCTCGATGGTGAAGCCAGTGTCTCCGAGGATGATCGTATCACCTGCCCCGACATACATGATTTCCTCCTCCATGCAGGGGACACCATTGATTGACGTTCCATTGCTTGAACCCAGGTCCGAAACTGTCAGGTATTCCCAGGTACCGCTTAGCTTTGCGTGCCGCCGGCTCACGGCGGCGCTTTCGATACGGATATCGGCGTCACCCCTTCCGATGACCACGTTTATTGCCTGTTTGCTGACCGCGCAGGACGACTCGAACGCGTTGCCGTCACGGTCGGTCCCCTTGATCACGAGACGGCTGTCCAGCACAGGAGCGACCCAGCCCGTATCCTCATCGTCCGCCTCGGTAGCGGCATCCGGAACGACACCCGGATCACCGCGCCTCTCCGCCGGCTCATCCCGTCGCGATTTGCGCATCCTGTGCACGACAATACCGAGCCCGAACAGGACCGCAGCCGCAAGTAACCACGGCCAGGTTCCGGTCCCGGAAGCGTCCTTCGTTGCGAGCTCAATGGCGTTGTCCGTTTCCACGGGGGGCAGGATTTCCAGGTCAGGCAGTTGCTGTTCAATAACTTCTTCGATTCCCTCTGGTTCATCGAGGGGCTCATCTTCGCTGGATTCCTCCATAGCCGGGTCCAGTTGATCCTCCAGTGGTTCTTCCGGTTCGATCAGGGATTCGTCTTCGTCCGTTTGCCCGGCGACATTTTCGGGTGGCGCTGTTTCAGCGATTGGCTCCGGCTCGCTTGTGACGTCACTTGCCTGCGAAGGGCAATTGGATTTTCGCGCCGAGACCTGCATTTCCCTGAGGATGCCCAACAACGCCTCCCTCCACTGGTACTTCGTAGACGCGGATGAAGTCATGCTTTGTATATCGAATGCGATGCTGACTCCGGCCAGGTTGCCACAGCGGTCAAGCAAGGGTCCCGTCACGTTGGGAAGAGGTGTTTCACCGGCAACCGCAGGCACGCCGCTTTCCTTGTAAACCACGACAGAGGCCGGAATTTTCAGTGGCGGTTCTCCCTGGGTAATTTGCTCTGCGGGAGGAAAGGCGTTGAGTTGAACGGGATTACCGTCCTCGAGCGCATTGGCGGCAAACGGGGCGCCTTTTCTGCTCAGGCCTTCGACGTAAAGAACGGCCAGGCCTTCAGCCGGGAATTTCCGTTCCAGTCGGGCGGGGCGGCCGTTGCGGACGATGTCGGTACCTCCGTCCAGTACGATGATTTCATCGCCTGGTGATGCGAAGCCGAAGGGAACCAGCACCAGGCCGCTGTCCGATACCACAACACCCGTTGTGGGCTCTACATGCGTGGTGGAAACCAGCCTGAGAACCGGCACGATCCAGGCTGGCAGGGTGCCGCCTTGCGAGAATGCAAAGGAATCCTGGGCCGGGTCTACTCCCTGTGCGGGGCATCGGGTAGCCACGGCGAGCAGGTTAATGAAGATCAAGGAAATGAACCAGAATCGGCCGGCCATAGTCATCTGTTTCAGACCTTTAGGGCGAGTAAAGCCGGTTGATCAGGTTGTCCAGGCAGTATTGCCCGGCCTTGTTCAGCGCGGTCTCTTCCTTGCCCTGCACCAGGTTCTGAATGAAAACAAGGATCGACGCCATGACCAGCGCGAGCAGGGTGGTTGAAAATGCCACGCCCAACCGCTCGGTGACCTGGTACAGCATATCCGCACTTTCCACGTTGGCCCGGTCGCCGGCATAATTGAGCGCCATCATGATTCCGATGACGGTGCCGATGAATCCCAGTGAGGGGATCACCCAGGTGATGTAACGAATGATGTTGTAACGCAAGTCGATTTCGTGAAGATACAACTCGAGGCTGGAATTGAGCAGTGAATTCGTCTGATCGGCCGAATGGCTGATGTTGAAACCGAGCACGCAACGTTCGATCAGCCTGGGAACGAAGCAGATTTCACGATATTTGCTGTTTCGGACTTGTTGGTAAATCGGTGTCAGGTCGTCGCCCGGCCGCAATACCGTTTCATCGTCTTCCGGCAGGTAGTTCCGGTCGATCTGGCTCTCCTCCAACCGGCCGGCGCGCCAGCGGATGGACAGTTCGCCCAGTCCGGCGAAAAAGGCCAACCAGAGAATGTTCTGCACGGTCAACGGCCAGGTTGAGCGCTTGATATCCAACAATATCGATGTGGCCGAAGTCGGCAGGACACGTGCAAGCAGCGCAATGACCACCACCGCAGTAACCAGGCTGACTAAGAGTGTGATTATTCGAATATTGATCGTAAAGACTCCAGGCTAACGGTTTTCTTCGATGTCTCCGGTTATCGGATTGCGCCTCGGGTTTTCCAGCACAACCCGGGGCTTTCGCAGGCCGGCCAGGAGTTCATCGAATACGAGTGGCTTACCCCTGACAGAATAGCCCTCCCTGAGGCGTACCTTTGAGCGCTCGCCAAAAAGGTCGACGAGCAGGTCCAGCGGCACCTCCTGGTCTCCGAACCGGATACGGTCCTGCGTTCCCAGAATGACCTTCCTGACCTGGACCCAGCGACCGGCCCGGTGCAGGAAGGTGCCATTACTCGAATCCGCATCCTGGACGGCGAGATAACCTTCCGCTGTCACCTGGACAGTGGCGTGCAGGCGAGAGGCGGAATTGTGTTCCAGCACAAAGTTGCAGTCGGCTGCACGGCCTATGGTTTTGGCGTCATTCTCCTTCACGCCGCTATGATACATTGTATTTTTGCGAGGAACTGTAATCATGATATTCCGCAAGAAAAAGACGCCGGCGGCACCGGGCAGCAACCAGAGCATCATGCGCGGCCGTGATCACGCCAGCGGTGATAAGAGACCGGCAAACGCTGATCGGCACAATCCGCTCGCCAGGCGGTTTCAGCCGGAAGACGAACCTGAAACGATCGACCTCGAAGACCCTGCCAGGTTCCATTCCGGACCCGCTGAAGAAGCGGGAGAGCCGGCGACCCGGGATTTGGCGAAAGGAGAAGCCGATGCCAAACAGGCAGACCCGCTGGAGTTCCGCGAAAAACACGGTTTCCTGACACGGGACCCCGCAACTGGCAAATTCCATGTGCATCCCGGAACGGGAGAAACCGTGGTGCTCCTGGAGGGAGAGCCGGTCCATGCGCCGACCGAACTCAGGTCCGGAGACCGAATCCGCATCGGCGAAGCCGAATTTCAATTCCTAATCGGCCAGGGCTAGAAAACCACCCGCATTGGCACGCGCCAGGGACTCCATGAACTCCACCGTACCGCGGTACTTGAAGTAGTCGCCAATGGTGACAGCATGGATTTCCCTTCCTTTTGAATTCGATACGGTGATGCTGCGCACCAGCCTTCCCGGCGAGAGGTTGGCGTTATAGGCAGGATTGGGCAAGCCATCGCTGAACAGGATAATGGACTCCGCAGGGCTCTGGAAAGCGGTGTCGAATGCACTCAGCAGGGACGATGATCCCTCGAATTTGTCCGACAGGCCCCTGAGGAAATCCGTGGCTTCGGACCGGCTGCGGTCGGTCATGTCGGCCAGGCTTCCATCCGCCGGCCAACGATAATACCTTGGCCCGGTATCTTGCTGTTGGAAACCCAGAATCGCAAACTGGTAGCCGGTTTGAAGGGATTCCATCGCGCGAATCACGGTCCGCCGGACCAGCGCTTCGTGGCGCGAAAGGTAGCGGTTCATGTCCACCATGAACAGGATTCGTTTCCGGTCTGTCTTCAGGCCGAGAAAGCGGAAAGTGACCTGGTTGCTGCCCTTCTTGTCCGGGGTGACGACCGGGCTGGGTGGTGGGGGTGGCGGCTGGTCGTTTCGGGCCTGCTGTTCGGCATTGAGGGTCTCGAGTTCGCTGGATACGATTTCCTGTTTCGCCTGGAGTTGCTGGTGCCGCGTCTGGGCTGCCAGCAAGGCTTCGAGCAGGTCTTTGCTTCCCTGTTCCGTCTCCTGCAGCAGAGCCTGGGTTTTACCGGCCAGTTCCTCGAGGTATTCCAGGTCGCCCTGTGAGCGAACTTCTTTCTGGTAATCCGGCATCAGGATAATGGTGATGATGATGAATGCGCCCATGGCGGACGCGAACAGGTCGATCGCCGACAGGGAATAGACTTCGAAATTACGGCGCCGTGACCTCACCGGGACACCCCCACGAAATCACCGCCATTCTGGCGTGCCAGGGTCTGCAGGAACATTACCAGCCCCCGGTTTTGGGTGTAGTCGCCTATTGCCACGGTATGGATTTCCTTGTTCTCGAAACGGTTCAGGCCGGCAACATCCTGGATGATGAACCCCGGCGCATTGTCCGGTTCGCCGTCACTGAGCAGAATGATGCTCTGTATTTAGGTGTTGGAGCTAGATTTGGAGATGCTTGGTACCCAATGATCGCAATTTCGTTTGTCTCGTCCAGCGGTTCAAGCAGCTCCAGAACGGATTTGATCATCAGGTCGGTATAAGAAAGCATGCTGCCTGACATATCGATCACGATCACGAAGGATTTTGCCTCCGTCGCCAGACCCAGGATCGAGAACTCGACGCCGGCTGTCAGCGCTTCCGGTTCCGGCTCTTCGATGATCTCTTCGACCGGCTCGGGCACCGGAACGGGTTCCTCGGCCAGCTGGGTCTTGATGTCGGCCATCTGCTTGCGGATGCGGGATATCTGGGCCTCTATACCCCGGTTTGCTTCGTTGAGATCCTGGACCTCACTTTGCGAAGTCCGCTGTGACGCCAGCAGTTCGGCGATTTTCCCCGAAGCCAGCCGGCGCTGTTCCTGGATTTCCTGAGTTCGCGAAAAAGCGTCGTCGCTGCCTGCGTTGCGGTAGTAAGGAAACAGGATCATGACCAACAGGATGAATGCACCGAGCGCTGACGCGAAAAGATCGATCGCGGAAGTTGTGAAGACGGTGGTTTCTCGGTTTGGTCTGCGCATGCGTTAATGCACGCTATCAAAAAGCACGTAGAGGGGCAATTCATGAGCAATTTCAGGTTGACCTTCATCGTCATCGCGGCTATGAATGTCGCATGCTCAGGTTTTTCCGGCAGACTGCCGCACTTACCCTACTCACGTTCCTGTTGCTGGCCACTCCGGCTAACGGCCGGAGCGCGCAGGACGAGCAGGTATCGGCCACCCGGCCCGCAGAATACATGATCTACCAGTATCCCGATGTTGCGCTGGTGGTGAAGGTCGATGCACCGGAGACAGAATTCGCTTCGCAGATATCCGGTCCCGACAATGCGGTACTCAGGGAGCACGGGGTGGAATACAGGCGTATCGGACCGATCTTTCAGTATATCGACCCGGCCGACACGCCGCGGCAGCTGATGATCAAGTTGACTCCGGAACGCAAAATCGACCGATCGCGCATCGGCATGGAACTGATCCAGCTTTCCGGCACCGAACGCAACTCGAGGGCGCTTGCCCAGGCTTACAAGCTTTTTTCCACAGGCGCACAGCGGGCTTATGCCAGTGATACCACGACCTGGGCCATGAAGATTTACTCGCTCAGGAGCGCAGCCCGGGCCTTCACTGAACTGGGTATGGAAGAAATGAGCCTGTGGTCGGAGTTCTATGCCGCTCACCTGATTCTTCATCAACTCAGCGACGAACTCACGGCACTGGAAATGACGCAGTTCATTCAACGCGCGTCCAACCGGGCTGGCTTCGACGATCTGGAACTGGCTGCCCTGGTCCTGGAAAGCGATGCTTTGATGCAAGCCGCTGGCAGCACCGGCGGCCGGCAGGCTCAGGCACGCTACCGCGAAGTGCACGAGGTTCTGGACCGCCTGGCTAAGCTCGCAGACCGATTGCAATATCAATCTGAGCACGCCAGGGCCCTGTACCAGGATGGCATCGCCTATGAGGCACAAGGAGATCCGGCCCGGGCGATTGAACGCTACCGGATGGCGCTGGAAATCGGCGCCTCAGCCGGAAACCCGGAATTGCTTAATCAGATTCGCAGTGCAGCCGCATTGGCATACGAATTATTGGGCAGCACTTCTGGGGCAATCGAAATGCTGGAGGACATCGCCGGTGATCTGGCCAGTCAGCAGGATGGCGAGGTGGCGCTGGAACTGGCGGAAAACCAAGCGGAAAAAGGCCGGCTGCTCAACCGCAGTTATCGCTACCGGGAAGCGGCCGCGGTACTATCCCAAGCCCTGCAGCTCATGAAAACCAGCCATGGTGCCAGGCCATGGGGCGCGACAGGGCTGGCCCTGGCCTGGTCGCAATATTCGCTGGGCTACTTCGATCAGGCCACGGCGTTGATCGAAGAATCCCTCCCCAGAACACCGCAGTCGGGTAACTCCGCGCTCTTGATAAGGGCTTTTGGAAACCTGGCGGATTATCACCGGTCGCGGGAACAGTTCGGGCCGATGGAAACCTACCGGGAAAGACAGGGTTCATTGATCGGATCCGGTCCACAGAGAGCTTTGCATTTATACGAAAAGGGAATCGATGCCTGGCGCAGGGAAGGATCAGGTTCCGCGGAGGCTATCCGGCTGCTCAGGCAAAGCAGGCAGGCCGGACAAAGCAGTGGTGACCGCGTGACGGAACAACGCGCCAGCTTGTCATTGTGTTCGCTGAGGCTGGAACGCAATGATCGGCAGGCCTGCTCCGCCAGTGGAGCTCGGGCTTCTTTTCACAGCCTGGACAGTAGCGGTATTCCATGGGTCGCTGCGGATGCTGCGCTGACGTTTTCGGTAATCCTGAGGCGACTGGGCAAGATCGAGAAAGCCCGGGAGCGAATGGATCTCCTGATCGACGATATACGCTTCTTGCGTCAACAGGTGCCGGGGATCCTTGGCGCCTGGTATTGGGAAAACAAGCCGGTGGTCTATCGTGAATACCTGTCGATAACTCTGGCCGAATCCGGCGCCGGATTCGGTCAAGTGGCAGATGGCGAGCCGGTTATGCTGGCGCTCGAGCGGATCAGAACACTGGAAAACGCAGAGAGCCCGGTCACAGCCGATGGACAGCAAGAAGCACTGCGGAGCAATGAAATGGTCCTTGGCTACTACTTCAGCGATAGCGCTGTGTACGTGCTGCCCGGTAACCGGGAGGGGGTGAGCCTGGTTAAGCTGGCGAAACCCGGGAAGATCAGGTCAGTCCTCGACGCCCTGAGATCCCGGCTTGGCCGCGCCGCAGACACTTCTTTGCTGTCAGACCTCGACACGTTAGGGGCGCTGATGCTCGATCCGGTCTCCAGCCGGCTTGCGGAACAGATTTACCTGCTGCCGTCAGGACCATTGAACGGCATTCCATTCGACGCGCTCCGGTTGCATGGGCGGTTTCTGGCTGAAAATCACCTGCTAATGAACCTGCTCTCCCTGTCTGCGCTGGCTCGTGGTGCTCCCAAAATGCAGATTTCCTACCGCGACAGCGTATTCCTCGCGGGCAGCCCCCAGGCTGGACAGGAGTTGTTCAGTTATGGTGTTTCTTCCACCGCGGAAATCGGTGCCGTGAGGGACGAGTACGTGGGACCCGGTCTGCACATTGTCCAGGGTGTGGCTTTGAAACGTGACGAATTCTTCGACGACCGCTTCAAACAGGCCGCATTGATCCATTTGGCGATTCCTGGGTTAGTGGACCTGGCGCGTCCCGAGCGATCCAGGCTGACGCTGTCCGGCACACAGGAAAATCCAAGTGAGGAATTCCTGGCTCCGGCTGATGTGCGTGCATTCGACCTCACAGCGAGCCTGGTTGTCCTGAGTGGAACCGCGTTCATCGGTCGGAGTAAGACGGCCTTTGACGTCTACCTGGGCTTCATTTCGGACTTCCATGACGCTGGAGCCGGGTCCGTGATAGCTGCACTTTGGCCGGCCGGAGATCCCGAAACGGCTGCGTTCATGTCGGACTTCTATCGGCGGCTGGAATCCGGCCAGGATATTGCTGGAGCCCTGTTCCGCAGCAGGCAAGGCCGAATATCGCCGAATAATGTAACAAATTTCGCATCTTGGGCAGGTTTCCAGCTTTTTATCAGGTAGAATATTCGGGAACCCGGCCACGGGTTAGTCAAACAATCAGAAAATACCCGGAGGGTAGGTAAGTGGAAAAAAGAAAGTTTCTGATCATCGTCGATCCATCCCATGAAAGACATCTCGCGCTGGAGCGCATGCACGACATCATCCGCCAGCGTCGCGAGTGGGTGCTCGAATTCCACCTGTTGATCGGTGTCGAGCCGGAAGACAAGGCCGATCCCAATACTCCGAACGAGGTCATTTGCAGCAGAGCCTGGTTCAACGATCTTTTAGATCCCCTCGATGAACTCGGTGTGAGTTACACGGCCGAGTTTTTCTGGGCCCGCGACTGGCGGCAATCCATTGCTGAAGCTGCGGAACGTTACCACTGCGACACCATTATGCTGTGTGAGTCATCGGCGGAGCACAAGCGAGGAATCACGGATTCCAAGTGGGAGCTCGTGCGGCAGGCGAAATGCGACGTAGTAATCGTAGACGAAGGTACAAAAGGACCGATCAAGTGCATCCTGGCGGCTGTCAATACGCAAGTAACCGATGAGGTTCACTCGGCTCTGAACGAAAAGATACTCGAACGCGGAAAATTCCTGACCAACTACTTCGAAGCCGATTTCCATGTGGTCAATGCCTACAAAGACAGCGGGGACTTCCCGGATCGTGGCCTCATTTCGAGGCTGAGCGGTTTGCCCAGAGAAAAAATTCACAGGGATATGGGTAAACCGGAAGATGTCATAGCCGGTGTAGCCGAAAAAGTGAACGCTGACATGGTGATTCTCGGCATCAGCCCGCGGCAGGGCCTGGCGGCAAGATTCAGCAGTCACACCACTGAGAAAGTAATGGAAAAAATCACCATCGATGTGGTGGCCCTGAGTTAGGGAAAAACATCAGTCCAAAGAAAAAGCCCCGGTACATCCGGGGCTTTTTTTATCCGCAGAAAAAGGCTTTCAGCCTTGATCTTCGATAACATCCAGCAGCTCGTCCCGTTCGCGAGGCTGGAATTCCGGCATGTCCTGTTTCATCAGGTCACGGCGCTTGATTTCACTATCGACATAGGCGATCCACTGCGTTGCGGCGCGCCTGGACCGATTATCCCTGGCTGCGCGCTCAAATGCCCGCCTGGCCTGTTCCAGTCGTTTTTGATTGAACAAAGCCATGCCCAGCATGATGTTGGCCGTGTCATCGCGCTTGAGTCCGCCCAGCTGAATTCCCTTCTGCACGGCCGTGGCCGCCTCCGACCAGTTTTCTAAATTGATGTGCGCCTGGGCAAGGCGAACATACAGTTCACCTTCGTCGGATAATTCTGCTGCGCGCTGCAGCGGCGGGATAGCCTTTTGATCTTCGCGGGCCTGGTACCAGGCTTGGGACAATAGTCTGAGGTTACGTTCATTGGAGTCTACAATTTCTTCGCCCATTTCTTTGTCCAGAAGCACGGCTGCCTTGTAGGGCAGGCCATGTAGCAAGTAAAGGTTGGCCAGGTTGGTAATATGGGATGAGGTGTTGAGGTAACCTTTCTCATACAGGACTTCGGTCAGCGCGAGTTGCTTCTTGGTGTCGCCCAATTCGCTGTAAATGCCAGCAAGGGTCAGAACGTAGGTATCCTTTGGATAATAGGCGACCAACTCTTTGACCACACCGATCATGCTCTCGTAATCTTTTTGTTCGAAGTAGATGACACGCAACAGCAGCAACCAGTTCTCTTTGGGCCGCTGGCCCTGGCTGCGATATAAATCAATCGCGGTTTTAATCGGAACCAGAGCTTCGTCGTACCTGCCCAATTGGAACAGGGCTTGTCCTTCGATCATCAGGACGTCGGCGCTGGGTTCCGCGATCACAGCCATCAGCTCGCGCACGACCTTGAGTGCACCTTCGTAATCGTCCTGGGTGAAATGCAATTGAGCCTTGGTTTTCAGTGTGCTGAGCAGCAACGCCTCAGGCAGATCGGGCTGGGCCAGAACCTGATCATAGGCCCTGATGGCGTCGCCGTAACGTTCCTGCAGGTAGAAGGAATATCCCGAGATGTTCCAGATCTGGGCGCGCTCGTAGTCACTCAAGCCCTTTTTGGTCTTCAGGTCGTCAATCAGGCGTTGAGCCGAGGCGTAGTCCTTGTCTTCGATCAATTCCTGGATTTCCGTGAGTTTTTCATAAACCTGCTGGGTCATGGCAACGGTTTCTTTGGTCTTCTTCTTGCTCTTATCTTCCTGGGCGAGCACGCTGCCGGCCATGACTAGCACCATGACGCAGGATAGAAATGCTACGATCAGTTTTGACATGAATCTGTTCATGAGGTCCTGCCTATTCCTGGATTTCGTAGGTG
>CAMYKC010000095.1 GCA_947258865.1 uncultured Lysobacterales bacterium | reverse complement strand
ACAGGCGGTAAAGTCCCTCGTTTGCAATCATGGTAACGGGAACTGCAAAGCGGATGAACACGACAATAATGAAAACGCGGAACAGGGTACGCTCCATGCCTTTCGGGCCTTCCTGGCCGCCGGGCCGGCCTGCGATGCGGCGCAGGCGAATCCAGAGCCAGAGCAGGCCAAGGACAGCGACCAGCAACTTGACGCCCCACCACTGACCAACATCGAGCAATACCTGCTGTACGCCAAGCGACAATGTCGCGCCGAGCATGATCCAGGAAAACCGTTCAATCAGGTCATTGACGGGGTCGAGAACCTCACCCGGCGTCAGGGTGACGCCCACACCGGCCGGCTGCAGGGCCAGTTCGGTACCCTGTACAACCGAAATCACACCGTTGAGCGTCCTGGCCAGCGCAAAGGTAATGAAGGCGCGCTGGAACAACTCCTCGTACTCCAGCTCGGCATAACGGTCCACCGAGGCCAGGGAGGAAAGGAGAATGGTCAGAAACAGCACGACCGCAAGCAGCCAGTGTCTTGGCCCTGTTTTGCCATTCCGGCCAGATGCAGGATGGTTCCCGGTCACCGGCACAGTTTGCAATAAAGCCCGGGCTCAGGCCAGCAGCATGATGATGACGCCCACGCTGGTCAGGACCAGCCCGGTCACCTTGCGAAACCCGATCGACTCGCCCAGCATTAGCCAGGCCAGGAAGACGATCCAGGCGTTGGCGCTCTCATTCAGCACCGACGCTTCCGACGCGGGAATCAGCTTGTAGCCGGCCAGCCACAGCATCATGGAGAGATAGATACTCAGAAAACTACCGGCAATGATCAGTTTCCACGGTAGCGGTTTGGCAAAATTTCGCCTGACTTCGGCAAAGCGGCTGCGCAATAGCGTGTAGATCAGCATGCCGGCGATTCCGCCCGTGAGGCGAATTTGCGCAGTCCAGATAAACGGCCGGGTCTCGAGTATTTCCTTCACCATCACGATGCCAACCGCCATCAGGAACACGGCGCCTATGCCGAAGAACACGCCCTTTCGGATGTGTTCCGTATCCACACTCCTGCGATTGGCACGCCAGGTAACCAGCAGTATCCCCGCCATAACCAACACGAAACCGGCTATCTGCCGGCCGCTGAGCGACTCGCCCAGGAACAGGAAAGAGAGGAGAATGACGAAAGGACTCAGCAGACTGGCGACAATCCCGGTGCGGCTCGCGCCCATCAGCTGCAGCGCGCGCAGATACCAGGTATCAGCCACGGCTATGCCCAGGAAACCGGAAAACAGCGCGATACCCAATTCTTCCAGGGAGAATTCAGCCAGCTGCCAGCCCTCGAGCAGGGCCAGCGTCGGCAGGATCAATGCAAACCCCAACAGGTTTTTGAACAGATTAAGTTCGAAAGGCGGCAGCGCTTGCCCGGCTTTTCTGAACAGGATCACGGACAGCGCCCAAAAAAGGGCGGCCGCCAGGGCGGACAATTCGCCTAATCCAATGGCCATAGTCTGATTAACAAGGGGCCTTAAATCTGACGCAGCCGGCTAAGAGACTTCTTAATGCGGATCTTCCATCACGCTGGCGGACAGAATCTTAACCGGAACCAGCGGCACGTCGGAAGCATCCAGGTTTTCGTTATAGCCTGTATCGACCGCCGCAATCGCCTCTACCACCTCCTGGCCTGCAATCACCTGGCCGAATACCGCGTAACCCCAGCTGCGCGAGTTGGGGTCCAGCGATGAATTCGCCGCAACATTGAAGTAAAACTGGTTGGTGGCTGAATGCGGATCTTCAAAACGGGCCATGGCAATGGTCATCGGCATGTTCTTCAGGCCATTGCCCGATTCATTGATAATGGGCGGGTGCAGGTCCCGTTCCTCGAGGGACTCCGTATAGCCGCCTCCCTGGACCACGAATCCCGGCATGACGCGATGAAAAATTGTCTGGTCGTATTTTCCTTCCAGCACATAACGAAGAAAATTATTGGAGGTCACCGGCGCCCGCAGTCGATTAAGCTCAACAACGATGTCACCCATGCTGGTTTCGACCCGCACAGACGGAAACATGTTATCCGGAATCACGTCAGCAGGGAAACACTCCGGTTGGGCAGCCCAAGCGGGCAGGCTCAACAGGGTAAAGAACGGCAACAGCAGATACTTATTGAATGTCATACGCATGGCATCACCCGGGCAAAGGGACATTGGAATTCGCCCTATCATAATGCTTTTCGCCAAGCGGTTAACCGGGCGTTTTCGTTTTTTTACCCGTGCGCGGCAATCGCCCCGCTCTGCGCAGAGCGTCACGAAGTACGTATTCGATCTGTGCATTCACGCTGCGTAATTCGTCATCCGACCAGTGCCGGATGGCTTCCCAGATTTCCTCGTTGATACGCAACGGAAATGCTTTTTTTCTGACCATGGGCATCAGGGGGCTTGCGCCCCCGGGTCCTTATCAGTTGTAGAGGCTGCCAGTATTCAATACCGGATGGACGTTCTCTTCGCCGCATAACACAACCAACAGATTGCTGACCATGTTTGCCTTGCGCTCTTCGTCCAGTTCCACCACGCCTTGTTCTTCCAGTTCCGTCAGGGCCATTTTCACCATGCCAACGGCGCCATCGACGATCTGCGTCCGCGCGGCGACGATGGCTTGCGCCTGTTGCCGTTTGAGCATGGTGCTGGCAATCTCCTGGGCGTAAGCAAGGTGGCTGATCCGCGCTTCGATGACTTCCACGCCGGCCCGGTCCAGGCGGTCCTGCACCTCTTCACGCAGTTTTTCAGCAACGACCTGGGGATGACTGCGCAATGCGACTTCTTCGCCGCCATGGGCCTCGTAGGGATAGCTGGCCGCCATGTTGCGCAGCGCCGCTTCCGACTGGATCTGCACGAAACTCTCGTAATCGTCCACCTCGAATACCGCCTCGGCCGAGTCCACGACTTTCCAGACCACAACAGCCGCGATATCGATGGGATTACCGGAACTGTCATTGACCTTCATCTGGCCGCTTTCAAAGTTGCGGACCCGCAAGGAGACCGGCTCCTTGGAATAGAACGGATTGGCCCATCGCAGCCCGGTCTGGCGGACACTGCCGACGTAGGTGCCGAACAACTGCAACACTTTGGCCTGATTAGGATGAACCATGAAAAAGCCCTTGTAACAGATGAACGTCACCACGAGCACAAGTACATAGATAACCGCCATCACGACGTCTTCAACCACGGCCGAGCGAACAAAGAGCCAGCCAAACAAAAGTGTGAGGACGGGCAGTACCACGAGGGCAAGGTATCCGGATGCCGCCGTGCGTGTTTTTTCCTGAATCTTCATCGCTTTCCTCCTTTGATATCATTTATATATCATTTTGATCCTTTTTTCATTATTTTCATCTGCCAGAAGTCATATTGAAGGTATACTTTGCGCGGCCACAAGAAAGGAGAAAGATATGCGCCACCTGATATTTGCCTTGCTTTTGCTGGCGCCCACGGCAGCAAGCGCTCAGGAATCGAATTCCGGCCCGCTGTTCATGAAGGATCTGGTTGGCGACCGCGAATTCTTCGAGCCATGGGGGATTGGGCTCGATTTTTTCACCATGGAGCAGGACTATTCGATCAAGTCCCTGGAATTTCAACTTCCCGGGGTCGGCGAGATCGATCCCTCGCTGGTTGGGGTAAATAATGATCTGCAGCATTACGACCTCAAGCTGGACGTCTGGGTGACACCTTTCCTCAATGTTTTTGGCCTGGTCGGCCGGGTGGATGCCGACACGCTGGTTGATTTGAGCAGCGTAACCATCCCCGGGCTGCCCTTTCCCTTGGGCACCCTTCCGGTTTCCTATGACGGAACGGTTTATGGGCTGGGTGTAAACCTGGTCTATGGCGGCGACCACTGGTTTGCCGCGCTCAACAACACCTGGACCGACACCAGCCTGAACGGCGACTTCGATTCGTCCGTATCCTCGTTCACCATGCAGCCCAGAATTGGCCTGATCAAAGACAAGTGGACCGTCTGGGTCGGCGGCATGTACCTCGATACCGAGGAAAAGCACAGCGGCACAATCTCACTTCCGGTTCCAGGTTTGCCCCCGATTCCTTTCAGGGTTGAACTGGCCACCCTGGAAGAATGGAATTATGCCGTCGGCGTGGGACACGTGTTCAGCCCCAAAGCCCATATTTCGCTCGAACTGGGTTTTGGTGACCGCGACCACACGCTGTTCAACTTTACCTACAGGTTCTAGGAGCTCTTTTGAAAGGCGCAGGGCTGCAATCCGCATTGCTGGTCGTGTTCCTGTGTCTTGCGCCTGGACCCGGTAACGCGTACGAGACTGACCAGTATTCAAACCGCCTGGAGCCCCTCGAAGACTCCATGGAACTGCTGGACGAACGCGTCAATCAATCCATCGAGAACGTCGTTGCCAACTGGAAAGGCCCCCGCTATGACTGGAAATTCGTCCATTCCATCTACAAGGACATCGGCGGCCGCCACTGGGTAGACAAGATCGAAAAGTGGGCGATGAATTCCGATGAAGTCGACCGCCTTCGTCCGGAGCGCCGTGATTCGATCTACCAGGGCCATCCTGTATGGGCTACCCGTGTCGCAGGCATGTTCGGCGTTGGCCCCACCATCAAGTTAAACGGCCAGCTGGTCGGTTCGGACAAACTCGGGCATTTCCTGTCACAGGGCCGGAAATTCTATCGCCGCTATCTCTGGTACCTCGACGAGGCAAAGGCGGCAGAAAAATCAGCCTACACGGAGCGGGCTTTGTTCGGCCAGATGACCACCGGCGTCTATTCGAACGCGGACCTGGTGGCCAATTTCGAAGGCTACCGCTTCTACCGCAGCCTGTTCGAAGACGACATCATCCCCGGGAAACCGTCGATCCTGGCCTGGGAGGAAGACCACTGGGTGATCCAACGGCGATTCACCTGGGCCGATCACGTCAACGCGTATTGGGATGAGGCCCTGAACGTCAACCATTTCGACTCCCTGCTGTATCCCTATATGAAAGACCGACTGGAGACTTTTTGCCCTGAATATTTCCAGGCGCCGGAGCGTTATGAAATCGAGAATGAAGAGGCGCTGAAAGCGCGCTACGCGCACCTCGAGCTGAGGGACACTTCAGAGCTCAGGCTGGATCAGCTGTGTGTGGTAGGCGAAAAGACATACCCTTCTAGCGGGGTGACTGCGCTGCAGCGCTGAAGCGGACCTCTTTCAGCGTGTTTTCGAGAATCATCACGCGCGGATAATTCTCATTTATATGGGCCTTGACTTCCTCCATTTCACCCGGCGGAATATGGACCGCGATTTTCAGGGGCGCATCGAGAAACTGACTGATCACGGCAGCCCCGGGGCCGGGCTGGAAATACCAGAATGGAATGAATGCAACGTCGATTTTGACCTCGTCCAGGCCGGCTCGCCCAAAGTCGGTTGCATCCATCGCAGCATCGCCGATGTGCAGCAATGTCACGCCGCCCAGCTCCACCAGGTGCCCGTAATTCTGGATTCTGGCGTATTTGCGTTTGCCATGGCTCAGCGGGAATACGGTCACTTTTGCACCGCTCTCCTCGATGGTGCTTGGTGAGCCATATTGGGGGTCGATTTTCCGCACCCGGGGGCTGGTCGTTACGAAGTCGCGGCATTTTTCGCGCATCAGGCCGATCACCTGTGAAGATGAATAGAACCGGGTAGCTGAACTCCCTTGCATGAACTGGCAGGCAAACCTGGGCTGGTTATGATCATGATGCCGATGACTGGCCAGGACCAGGTCGATGCCCGAGAACGGCCCCTCAGCCCGCTGGAAAAGGGGGATGGCTTCCGGCGGTAACCCACCGTAGACGGAATAAGGTTCGACCACCATACCGTCGATCATCACGCGGGTCTCACCGTCGTCGATCATTACCCCCTCGTTGGCCAATTGCGTGATCGTCACATCCGCATACAGCGGAACGCTGAGCAACAGGCAGACCAGGGTTTTAACGAACCAGAGATTTTTGGACAGCATACCTGACGACTCCCTGTTCTGAACCGGGCCCGGTTTTTGAAAACCCGGTTTTTTCCATTACGCGGATCGACTTGCGCAGATGCGGAAGTGTCTCCGCGGAAACTTCCGTCACATTCTGATGGCTGAACGCCCAGTGTACCAGCCGGGTAACGGCTTCGGTCGCGTAGCCCTGAATCCGGAATTGATCCAGAATCGAGTAGGTGATCTCTACTGACCCCGACGGGCCAGGCTTACCCTTGAATCCACAAATACCCAATACCTGTGACGGTTGATGTTTCTTCGACAGCAGGTACCAAACCGACCAGCCATGTTCCGCCAGATCATGAAGCTGCTCCAGCACTGCCCTCATCGCGGTGTTTTCGTAAAGCTCAGGCGGCCAGTTTTCGGGCACCTGCGCACCGATCATGTCGCTGAAATCATCCCTTCCTTCGAGGTCGGCCAACACCAGTTCGCTGGTTGCGGCAACCAGGGTCAGCCTCCGGGATTCGAGCACCCGCAAGGGGTGGCGCGGCCGCCGGCTCATGAAGCACCCGCCACTTGCTCATATCCACCAAGCAGGTCTTTCCAGCAGACCTCGAGTTGGCTGCGGACCGAAGACGGCCAGAGCTTGTCCAGCGAGCGGTGCAGCCGCTTCAGGTTAGCCGGGAAAGAACGAGAGTCTTCTGTGCTGATGCGTGCGCGGTCGAAATCGATCAGGTGAATGGCGTTATCCCTGCCGACCAGGATATTTCGCGCATTCAGATCGGCATGGACCAATCCGAAATCATGAAACCGCCGAATCGAAGCACCGATACCCCGCCACAATTGCGAATCGCCGGAGCGGGGTTCGAGCAGATCCGCCAGGGGATCGACGTCCATAATTCTCCGGGTCATCAGCCAACCCTCGTAGAACAGGCCTTTGCGCCTGCACATGGCGGCCAGGGGCAGCGGGACCGGTAAGCCTGCGGCCGCCAGTTCCTTGAGCACCCTGAATTCCGCCAGGGGCCGGGATCGTTCGTATCCAAGAAACAGGTACCTGGCGCGGCTGATTTTGGCCGGCCAGCCGCCTCGAAGGTAGCGCCTCAGCACGGCAGGCGCGAATGGCGTATCAAGCAATGATGCACTGCCCCGGCCTTCGGCTTCACCGACCAGGCAACCCTGTTCTACCCAATAATCGGGATCAAAAAGGTGTACGCCAGGCTGATCAATGCAATCAGCATCATATACAATGACAAGAGAATCCAGTTTGTGGGTGCGGGGTTTCACTCGCGGCTATTGTCCTTTCACCTCGCATTTTCGTCAATCGGGCGTTACGAACCGGGAAGAGCATTGCTGCCACACGACCATCAGCCTGAGCACATCTGTATCTTGAGGCTTTCCGCGCTTGGTGACGCCACTCACGTGGTACCTGTCATCCGGGCCTTTGAAGACCACTGGCCCCAAACGCGCATCACCTGGATTATCGGCAAGCTGGAATACAAGCTGCTGAGCGGTCTCGACAACGTGGAGTTCATTGTCTTTGACAAACGCGGCGGTTGGCCGGCGGTCAGGCAATTGCGCATGGAATTGCGCGACCGCCGTTTCGATGTGCTTTTGCATATGCAGGTGTCCGCCCGTGCGAATCTTTTGAGCAAGATGATCCGGGCGCCGCTGCGCCTGGGGTGGGATAAAGCTCGCTCCCGCGACTTTCACCACCACTTTGCACGCGAGCAAGTAGCGGAAGTACCGTTCCAGCATCAGGTACAGGGTTTTCTCGAATTTCCCAGGGCGCTGGGCATCGCAGCCGAAACACCACGATGGGATTTACCCATCACGAAAGAGGCGCGGGACTGGGCGGTTGAGCAAGTGCCTGGCGGCTCGCCCATCCTGCTGATCAGTCCCTGCTCCAGCCATGAGCTGCGTAACTGGCGCCCTGAGTACTATGCGGTCGCTGGCGATTACGCGGCGAGTGAACTGGGCATGCAGGTCATCCTGTCCGGCGGACCAAGCGATCTGGAGCGTGAAACCGGACAGGAAATAGAAAACCAGATGAAATCCGCTTGTCTGAACCTGGTGGGAAAGGACACCCTGGAACAATCGAAGGCGTTGCTGCAGCGCGCCGATCTCGTCATCTCGCCCGATTCGGGCCCGGCCCATATCGCATCGGCCCTGGGAACCCCGGTGATCGGATTGTATGCCGCCACCTGGTCGAAGCGTTCCGGCCCCTACAACAGC
Source organism: uncultured Lysobacterales bacterium (assembly GCA_947258865.1). Taxonomy (GTDB): domain Bacteria; phylum Pseudomonadota; class Gammaproteobacteria; order Xanthomonadales; family SZUA-36; genus CAMYKC01. Next base: position 644 of record CAMYKC010000095.1, on the reverse strand, counting down.
CTGCCCCTGTGCGTGGACCGCTACGAAGAAGCTGCGCGCAAATATCGCAACCGCGAGGCCACCGAAATCCGCTGGGGCCACCGAATCGAAGAGACCGGTGTAATGGACCTGATCCGGCCCGACGACGTCATCGAGCGGATGCTGAAATGGAAAAAGGAGGCATCATGAAGCTTTGTGCCGCCGCAACTCTCCTGATCATCACACTGGTCGTGAGTGCCTGTGCAACCCAATGGAGCCGACCGGATACGACGGAGCAGCAAACCGCACGGGACCTCGAAGCCTGCGAAAACCGGGCTAAGGACGAATTTCCAATTTCCATGTCGGCCACCCTGCCCAGTTATCAATCACAAAACAGTATCGGCTGTGCCGCCGGAGGGGACTGCAGAGCCAAGCCCGGCAGCACGCTCGGTGAAGCAAACAAGGATCTGAATCGAAAACCACGGGCTGAAGCGGTAATCGCCTGCATGGAAACCAAAGGCTATAGTCTGTAGCCCAGCGCTAACGGTCACAGGGCAATGCTTCGCACCTTGCTACACTGGCGATGCTGCCGCAGGGCTTCGAAACCAAAAGCCAGGTCGTCCACCAGGTCCTGGACATGCTCGATCCCCACCGACAACCGCAACAGGCGCGAACTGATGCCGGCG
>CAMYKC010000094.1 GCA_947258865.1 uncultured Lysobacterales bacterium | reverse complement strand
GCCTGAAATTATCGAGTTTGGCCGAGATTGCGTCGTGATACGGCTTGAAGAATGACTGCACGCGAAGGGCCTTCTGTTTCTCATTCAGCTCGAAATTGCCCGGGATAGCTATGCCGTCGCTTACTTCGATAAAGGCCGTAGGGTCGTCCAACTTGCGATTGGGATCGACGATCAACCGCGAGAAACCGGCCAGGACGGCCTGGGCGTCCAGTTCGTCGGCGAGAAAGCGGGTTAACTCATCCGAGCCGATATCCCATGCCACGTGGCGCTCGAGGACCCAGTCCGCCAGTCCGAGCTGATTCATTGTCGCCGGAAAAAAAGGGCTGGCGTGGTCGGCGACCAACAGCACCGGGGCTGTTCCATGTTCGTTATAGGTCATGTATGGAGGTGGATCGCCAGGTCCGATGAGCGAATAAGTACCGTCAATTTCCGGATAGTTCTGGAAATGGGAGTGCCCGGGTATTCTTGTTTTGCTCAATGCTTATCCTTGGGTTGTTCAGTCTTGCACTGCTCGCTCCAGCGCATTACAAACGGCGTTCAATACTTTGATGCGGCCATACTGTTTGTTTTCGTTTTCCACCAGGATCCAGGGCGAATTTTTCACGGAAGTCTGCTGGATCATTTCATGGGCTGAAAGTGCATATTCGTCCCAGCGTTCCCGGTTGCGCCAGTCTTCATCGCACAGCTTCCAGCGTTTGTGCGGGGTTTCCTCGCGGGCTTTAAACCGGGCCAACTGCTCGTCCTTACTGATCTGCAGCCAGAACTTCAGAAGTACAATGCCATGTTCGATCAACTGGTCTTCAAAGTCATTGATTTCGGCATATGCCCGACGCCACTCGTCCTCACCGGCAAACTGCTCGATGCGTTCAACCAGAACCCGCCCGTACCAGCTGCGGTCGAAGATCGTCATGCGGCCGGCCCGCGGGATACAGTTCCAGAATCGCCACAGGTAATGATGGGAGTTTTCAACGTCAGTCGGTGCCGCGAATGGATAGACCTTGTAATAGCGCGCATCCAGAGCTTCGGTTATCTGACGGATAGCGCCGCCCTTGCCGCTTGCGTCAGGGCCTTCGAAAACGAGAGTTACCGATATTTTTTTCTGCGCGGCCTTCTGATGAAGGTCCGCCAGCCTGGCCTGACCAATGGCAAGTTCACTTCGGTAAAGCTTCTTGCTCAGCGATTTCGAATAATCCAGTCCGTCAAAAATGGTGACGAGCGGGCTGGGGCTGAGAGGGGCGGAGTCTGTTTCAGTGGATTCTTCTTGCACGGTCTGGCGCATTTCAGCCAAATACTTCTGCCGGAATTGCTCGCTCACCATGTGTCGTTCCAGCGTCTCCTGGAATACCTGACCAACCCTGAGGCTGCGAAAGTTAAAATCTTCGCCTTCCACGATTTCCCAGGGCGCATGGCCAGTGTTGGTAAACGAAATAATCTGTTCTGCGGCTTCAATGAACTTGTCGTACAACTCCCAGTGTTTCCAGTCAAGGGGAGACATCCGCCAGCTTCGAAGCGGGTCGTTCTCCAGCAGTCTGAGCCGCTTCTTCTGGACTTCCCGGCTGATGTGCATCCAGAACTTGAGCACCATCGCACCGTCGTCCGCCAGCGCTTTTTCAAAAGCGTTGATACGTTCCAGCAAGCGCTTGAATTCGTCCTGAGAAATTTTCCCATAGACATAATCCAGCAGCGGACGGGAATAGCGGCCGCTCATGTAGATACCTATTTGCCCCTTTGGGGGGTGGTGGCGCCAGAACCGCCAGAATGTGGGCCGCTCGCTCTCCTCATCGGAGGGCTTGGTAAAGGCGTGCGTGACAATCCATCGAGCGTCCATCCATTTGTTCAACATGTTCGCGGAGGTGCCCTTGCCAGCGCCTTTGACCCCTGCGAAGTCCAGGATGACGGGAAACTGCCCTTCTTTTCGCAAGCGATGTTGCAGCGCGAGCAAATTGGTTCGCAGCACCAATTCCTGCTTTTTGAACTCGCTTTTGGATATTTTCTGTCCTAATTCTGCCGTCTGAAACATATGCGCCCCGCTTTTTGTGTTTGAGTCCTGGCAATAATCGAAAAAGATAACATATTTGAAGTCAGGAACTGCGTTCTGGGCAGAAAGCTTGCGTAATTCGATGCAAAACACAGATAATCCCGAGACCCAGATCAAGGAAGTGATCGCGGGGAGGGACGGAAATGAAGACCATCGTAATCAATGAAAAGGAAGGCACACGGGTTCCGTTCCTCCGCGGGATCCTGACGCGTAGCCTGCTGGACGCGGGGCTCCAGTTCGATGATGCTTTCGAGGTTGCCACCAGGGCACGGGAAGGTCTGGACACAAAAGGCGAGATTTCGTCCAATGAACTTCGGTTGCTTGTTTCCGGCCTGCTGGAAGAGATGGGGTATCTCGGTGCGCTGGAGCCTTTCCGCCTGCCGGTCGTTGCGCCGGCGAAAATCCTGGTCACCAGCCTGAGTGGCACGGAAAGCGCTTTCTCACGTGGTAAGCATGAACGCTACCTGCAAGCCAGCGGCATGAAGTCCGAAAAAGCCGAACAGACCACGGATATGATCTATGATCAGTTGCTGCTTGCCGGGTTATCGTCGATTTCCACCTGTCAGCTTGGTTATCTGACTTACCTCTGCCTGCTCCAGGAAATTTCGAAGAAAGCCGCACGACGATACCTGGTCTGGTCCGAATTCCAACGCAGCGCACGGCCGCTGCTGTTGTTGATCTGCGGTACAGTAGGGACCGGTAAGAGCACCATAGCAACCGAGGTTGCACATCTGCTCGACATCGTGCGAATCCAGTCAACCGACATGCTGCGCGAAGTGATGCGCATGATGATGCCAAAGCGCCTGCTGCCGGTGTTGCACACGTCATCTTTCGACGCCTGGCGAGCCCTGCCGCTGCAGGACACCAAAGATCGCGACAAGGATCAGCTCGTGGCTGAGGGCTATCGCAGCCAGGCTGAATTGCTTGCGGTACCCTGCGAGGCAGTGCTTCAGCGTGCGGTAGAGGAAAGCGTGCCTATGATTCTTGAAGGGGTGCATGCTCATCCTGACTTGATGCAGCTGGCGCCGGAAAATTCCGACGCCATCATGAAGCACGTGACACTCGCCGTTCTCAGACCAAAAGACCTGAAATCCCGATTACGCGGCCGGGGTTCGGAGGTCCCGCAACGCCGGGCGAAACGATACCTGAACAAGTTCGATGCGGTTTGGAGCCTGCAGTCTTACCTGCTGTCCGAGGCCGACCGCTGTGACGTTCCCATTATTACCAACCAGGATAAAGACAAGGCAACTCTTCAGGTAATTCTCGAAGTCAATTACGAGTTATCCAAGCACTTCAAGGGATCGGTGGAGCAAATATTTGGGACTGTGGTTGGCCAGATCGGCGCCAGGGCCGAGCAATCACACTGGCATGAGCTCGTGCCGCTGTTGAGGGATTGAATCTGCCAATGCCTGTCTACCTCACTTAATGAGTGTTCCCCGCCAGAAATGCGTTCTGCTGATTGTCGATGGGCTCGGTGATTTGCCCAGTACCCAATTGGGGGGGCGGACGCCCCTGGAGGCAGCTGAAACGCCGAATCTGAACCAATTGGCGGCAGCCGGCTCTTACGGTTTACTCGATCCGGTGGTTCCGGGCGAAATCCCGAATACACATTCGGGCTCTGGCATGTTGTTCGGTGTTTTTCCGGATGACATTGACCGGATGACGCGAGGGCCGGTCGAGGCTTCCGGAGCAGGGCGCGAACTGCGGCGGGATGACATTGCCCTCCGGGCGAATTTCGCAACCGTGGAAGAGCAGGGAGACGGACTTCTGGTGATTGACCGCCGTGCTGGACGAATTGACAGTGGTACCGGCGAACTGGCCGCGACGCTGGCAGAGGTGGACCTGGGGGATGGTGTTTCAGGCTTTCTGCAATCCACGGATCAACATCGCTGTGTACTGGTGCTGGCCGGGCCGGGACTGGATGCGGCAGTCAGCGACACTGACCCTGGCGATAGCGGCTTGCCGGCGATGGTACAGCTCTGCCGACCCTTGCAGCCTGGCGCAGAAAAAACCGCCGGCAAAATTAATCGTTTTGTCGAAGAAGCGCATCGTAGACTCGCGCTTCATCCGGTGAACGCCAAACGAAAAAAGCAGGGCCTGTTGCCGGCCAATGCGGTGATTACGCGCGGCGCCGGAGCCGTTTTCAACCTGGATAACGTCCTGCGAAAACGAGGGGTCAGCACCGCGGTCGTGGCAGGATGCAACACGGTGATCGGACTGGCCAGGATCCTGGGTTTCGAGGCGGTGACCGACTCGCGTTTTACCGCCGACCCGGGTACCGACCTGAATGCCAAGATTAAAGCCGTGCTTGATGCCCTGAAGAACAACGACATGGTCTTTCTACATGTCAAGGCGCCTGATCTTTTTTCCCATGACCGTGATCCTGCCGCCAAGCGGGATTTTCTGGAAAGGCTCGATGAAGCCCTGGTGATTCTCAAACACGCCGGCGTGATGGTTGCACTGGCAGCAGATCACACAACCGACAGCAATTCAGGCGCCCATACCGCCGACCCGGTTCCGGCGCTGTTGTTCGATCCTTGGCGAAATGGGCATGAAGAACACACATCCATCAATTTCGGCGAAAAGGCTTGCCGGAATGGAAATATGCCCCGCCAGAGCAGTCATGAGTTCTTGCTCAGGCTGATCGACAAGATGGGGTTTTGATCGACTCAGTCAGTCTCCAGATATTCGGCATAAGTACTGATGTACTTGGTGGCGTCGTCGGGTGAAATGACCACGGCGACTCCGCTGGCTTCTGCGCCGACGACCTGAGCTGCATGCAACAAGGCGCCTGTCGTTGGTCCCACCATGATGCCTTCATTACGGGCCAGCCGGATGCCGGTCTTGAAGGCATCGTCGTCTTCGACGGCAATGATGTCGTCAATGAGCGAGTAATCCAGGATCTTCGGCCGGTGTTCCTCCGGCAGGTTCGATATTTTCTTGATACCCGAAAGCTTGTGGTGTCTTTTCGCGGGTTCGATGCCGATGATTTTGACGTCCGGCTTGCGCTCTTTCAGGTAACGGCCAACTCCGGTAATGGTTCCACAGGTGCCGAATGCAGCGAAGAAGTAGTCGATATTGCCTTCGGTCTGATTCCATATTTCGGGGCCGGTCGTGCGGTAATGCGCTTCGACATTGAGTTCATTTTCATACTGGTTGGGGCTCACATATCTGCCATTGAAGGCTTTGCTCTCCACCAGGCTTTTAACCACGCCTCGCGCCCCCTCGGTTGGAAATAACGGGCAGAGTTCGTCCTCGACCTCCAGCAATTCGGCGCCCAGGAAGCGCAACAAAGCCTTCTTCTCTTCGGGCGTTCCTTCCGGCAGAGCAAGCTCGATAGCCATACCCTGCGCATTGGCCAGGGCCGCCAGCGCGATGCCGGTATTGCCGGCCGTCGGCTCGGTCAGGATCTGGCCTTCCTTAAGAGGTGTGCCCCTCAACAGGTACAGCGCGGTACGGTCTTTGATGGAGCCGAAAGGATTGTTGCGTTCCAGCTTCACATAGATATCGAAATCCGGTGACGGCTTGAAACGTTCACTCAGCCGGACCATCGGCGTCGGATTATCCGGATCGGCGATCAGGTCAGCGACGCTCTCGTAAACGCGCCGCTTGGCGCCGTCTTCGCGATCGGGCCATTTTTCAAGGGCTTGTACGTTTGTGTTAAGGCTCATGTGTAACTCTCCGGTTTTAATAAGACCGGGGCACACAACAAAAAATCCCGCCCCGGATTGCCGTGGCGGTTTGTCCTTGTTTTTCGATGAAGTCTAGATCTTGGAACAGGCACCGCACGGCAGGCTATTGCGCATACAAGCGCAACAGCAACACATACACATGCGGTCAGAAAAGAAGTTCATGCGACGAAGCCTAGCCTGCATCAATTGCAGATGTCAATCGTTTGTGTATGCTCGACTCGTAAATAAAAGGATACGGCCGTGAAAAGAAATCCGATCGAGACCAATACGATTCTTGAAGGCGTCCGCTATGAAATCCGCGGTGAATTGGCGCACCGTGCGATGGAAATGGAGCGCCAGGGATACGAAATCATCTCGCTGAATATTGGTAATCCCGGGCTTTTCGGTTACCGGACGCCGGAAACAATGCGCCTGGCGATGATCGAAAACCTGGGGCAGAGTGAAGCCTATTGCCACCAGAAGGGGATTTTCCCTGCCCGTGAGGCGGTCGTGATGCAACAACAGGACCGCGGTGTGATGGACGTTACGGCCGATGACGTGTTCATCGGAAACGGCGTCAGCGAGTGCATCGATTTCGTACTGAGAGCACTTCTGAACAGCGGCGACGAAATCCTGGTGCCCAGCCCCGACTATCCTCTCTGGAGCGCTTCGGTTTCGCTCAACCATGGCACGCCCGTCTACTACAATTGCCTGCCAGAAAACCATTTTCAGCCTGACCCCGGCGAGATTCGCAGCCTGCTCACTTCGAAAACCCGCGGCATCGTGCTGATCAATCCGAACAATCCGACAGGGGCGGTGTACCCACGCGGCTTGCTGGAAGAAATCGCGGCAATTGCCGAGGAGCACCAGATCATTGTCTTTTCCGACGAGATTTATGACCAGATGCTCTACGGTGACGCCCGGCACGTGCCGATGGCCACTCTGGTGCACGATACGCTGTGTGCGACCTTCAGCGGCCTCTCCAAGATTTACCGTGCCTGCGGGTACCGCGTAGGCTGGGTGGCGTTCAGCGGCTATCGAGAGAACGCAGCCGAGTTACTGCATGCTGTCGAACTGCTGACCTCACTGCGCCTGTGCTCCAATGTACCGGGACAGTGGGCTGTGCAGACGGCCCTGGGTGGCTATCAGAGTATCTCCAAACTCACCGCACCGGCCGGCAGGCTGTTTCAGTCACGCCAGGCGGTCATTGATGGCGTCGCCGCAAGTCGATACCTGGATCTCCAGGTCCCCGACGGGGCGATGTATGCCTTCCCCGGTGTGAATACGGACCTGATTCCGGATTTTCATGACCAGAGATTCGCGCTTGAACTGCTGGAAAAGAAGCATGTCCTCATTGCACCCGGCAGCAGTTTCAACGTGCCTTACCGCAATCACTTCCGTATCACGACGCTACCCGACGAGAGAAAAATGGCTATGGTCTTCGAGCGGATGGAGGAGGTTCTGGACTCGATGACGGAGTAATCTCGCCGGCCTCGATCTACAGGCTGCCGTCTGGAAGGATCAGGGCGCTCTCTTCGATACCGGCAGGCGCCAGCCGTTTTGCCCGGTCGAGACTGGCCTGTGCCACCTCGGTTTTTCCGGCATGGAATTGTGACTGGGCCAGGGCGTAATGAAATCGATATTCCCTGTCGTTCAACCGGATAGCCCGGTTCAGTAAATCGATCGCATCGGACCAGCGTTCCTCTTCATTGGCGACTTCCGCCAAGAGAAGCAGGTAGTAGGGATTTCTCCGCCGCTTTTTCTCGACCCTGGCCTGCAGGGCTGCCGCTGCCTCCGTGTCTCCATCTTCGTCGTACAGGGTGTACAGGTTATTCAGTGCGACGTCCTGTTGCGGATCGAGTTGCAGGGCGGTCTGGTACGCCAGCATGGCGTCTGCGTTCTGCCCGTTTCGCCGGAAGACGACACCAATATTCGACCAGACGTAAGCCAAGGTTTTTTCAGTTTGAATCGCCCTGTAAAAATAGGCATAGGCCAGAGCAAGGTCGTTTTCGATCAGCGCATCTACTCCCAGATTATTGTAGAACTGGGCCTCGGCCTCCCGGTCGCTCAGCCGCCGGATTTTTTCAACGTCATTTGTTTTGCGCCTGCTGACGTCGATCACGTACTCCGTGCCCCGTTCACGGACGGCGGCATTGACGTGCATGCTGACCAGCATGGTGTCGTTGATGCTGCTCCATTCAGGCGGGATTTCGACTTCCCGGTACCAGGCTTCCAGGCCCGCTTCCCGCGCCATTGCTATGAACATGTTCGAAAAAGTCAGGCAGTTTCCTTTTCTTTCTCGAAATGCATGCTCTGCGGTAAGCGTCACCTGAGGATCGTAGTCGAAGCTCAGAAGGTAGGGGTCCAGGACAGCATAGGCCAATGTCCAGGCCCGCCCGGAGTTCTTACTCTTGCTGGCGAGATGCAGGTCGACAAACTGCTCCATTTCAGGCGACATTTGCAGCAAATTCACACGTTCGATCTCTCTGACCGTGTAGTTGTCAAGCCGGGGGATTGCCGGAACATCGACGGGTGTGCCTGCGCAGGCTGTCAGCAGGCCAGCTACGATCACTGTGCTGATAATGTGAAGTGCGGAATTTTGCCGCTGCCTGTTAGCCATCGCATGGTTCGATCGGTTACGCGATACGTAGTTCCATCATACCGCATGCCCGAGGTCAATTGCCTTGTGCATGCCGGTGGTCATCCCCACTTGATTAGGCGACACTAGCCGAATCGAAAATGCGGGTGATCAGAACCCGTGAATAAGCCACCGGAGAGGAAACCATGAAACCTGTCGAAAGACCGGCCAATCCAAATTTTTCTTCAGGTCCGTGCAGCAAGAGGCCCGGTTACGACGTCAGCAGGCTAGCACTGGAAACCCTGGGCCGGTCGCACCGCTCGGCACTGGGAAAAAGCGTTCTGGGGCGGGCATGCAGCGACACGGCTGATCTCCTTGGCTTGCCTGATGGCTATCGTGTGGGTATCGTCCCGGCCTCGGACACCGGTGCCGTCGAAATGGCGTTGTGGTCCCTGCTCGGCGCCCGACCGGTCGATGTCTTCGCCTGGGAGTCATTCGGCAAAGGCTGGCTGGTGGACGTCACGCAGCAGCTTCAATTGGAAAATGTACGCAGGTTCTCGGCGGAATATGGAGCGCTGCCGGACATGTTCACCTGGAATGGGACGACATCCGGCGTCAAGGTGCCTGATGGCGACTGGATCAGTGCGGACCGCGAAGGCCTGACCATCTGCGATGCCACCTCCGCCGTGTTCGCCATGGATTTACCCTGGGACAAGCTGGACGTGGTCACTTACAGCTGGCAGAAAGTCCTTGGCGGTGAGGGCGCCCATGGCATGCTGATACTCAGCCCAAGGGCTGTCGAACGTCTGGAAAGTTACACACCGCCCTGGCCGTTACCCAAGATTTTCCGTTTGACCAAGGGCGGCAAGCTGATCGAAGGCGTGTTCAAGGGCTCGACCATCAATACGCCCTCCATGCTATGCGTGGCCGACTACCTGGATACCCTGGACTGGGTGCGGGATATGGGTGGCGTCTCGGCGGCCATTGACCGGTCCGAGCGCAACCTGTCGGTGATCGAAGCATTCGTTGAACGCCATGAATGGGTGCATTTTCTGGCTCAGGAACGTGCCCAGCGATCCAACACCAGTGTCTGCCTGACCGTGGACCTGGAAGACGAGCAGGTGAAAGCCATGGTTGCGCTGCTCGACAGCGAAGGCGTGGCTCACGATATCGGCGCCTACCGGGATGCTCCGGCCGGCCTGCGAATCTGGTGTGGAGCCACCGTTGAAGAGAGCGATGTGAAAAAACTGATGCCCTGGCTCGAATGGGCCTACCAACAGATTACCGAAGAGTGAACCCCTGATGTACAAGATACGAACCTACAACCAGATTTCCGACACCGGCTTGAGCCGCTTTCCCCTGGATAGCTACGAGGTTGGACCGGATGTGACCGATCCGGATGCGTTTATCCTGCGCAGCCATAAGTTGCACAGTGAACCCGTACCCGAGACCGTTTTAGCCGTGGCGCGAGCCGGTGCTGGGGTGAATAACATCCCCATTGAAGACTATTCACACAAGGGAATAGTCGTCTTCAATACGCCGGGGGCCAACGCCAACGCGGTAAAAGAAATGGTGGCCGCGGCGCTGCTGCTCGGCTCGAGGCGAATTCTGGACGGCATGAACCGCGTGCAGCAGCTAACCGAAATCACCGATCCCGAGCACATGGCAAGGCAACTCGAAAAGGAGAAAAAACAGTTCGGCGGGACCGAAATTGCCGGCAAGACACTGGGGGTGGTTGGCCTTGGTGCGATAGGCTCCATGGTGGCCAATATGGCCCTGGAAATGGGCATGCACGTGGCGGGCTACGATCCTGCGCTTTCCGTCGAAGCGGCCTGGCGCTTGTCCAGCCAGGTCGAAAGAATGGAAAGCCTGGAAGCGCTGCTCAGGATTTCCGATTTCGTCACATTGCACGTCCCGGCGATTGAACAGACCCGCCACATGATCAGCAGCACAGCCCTGTTGCGCTTCAAGCCGGACGCGAGGCTGCTTAATTTTGCCCGGGAAGAGATCGTCGACGCCGATGCGGTGGTGACCGCATTAGACGAGGGCAGGCTGGGTGGCTACATCACCGACTTCCCGTTGCCTGTTCTGTTGGGCCGTGACGACTGTCTGCTTTTTCCGCATCTTGGCGCCAGTACGGGCGAAGCAGAAGAGAATTGCTCCGTGATGGCTGCCGAACAATTGATGGACTTTCTCGAAAACGGGAACATTGTGAATTCGGTCAACTACCCTCAGACCCGTATGGCGCGGGATGGGGGTTACCGTATCACTTTCGCCAATGAAAACGTGCCGCGCGTACTGGGCACGGTGCTGTCGGTACTGGCGGATCATGACGTCAATGTCATCGACATGGTGAACAAGAGTCTGCGCGATATGGCCTACAACATCATCGACGTGGAAACCGAGCCGACGCAGGAAATTATTGATGCGATCGCTGCCGCGGAAGGCGTTATGCACGTTCGGGTGATTTAGACGGTAGACGGGGTCAGAGTAAAAATTCTCAGGAATTTTTACTCTGACCCCTTTATAGTCGGCGCTGTGACCGACATTCGCCCAATAGAAATTCCCGAGAAGGACTTGCCACTGCGGGCCGACGTGAGCCTGTTGGGTTCGCTGGTTGGCGAAGTGCTGGTTGACCAGCACGGACAGGCCTTGCTCGACCGCGTCGAGGCTGTGCGCAAGGCGTCTATCCGACAGCGTGAAGGCCAGTCCGGAAACGGTCTGGAGGCCGTCCTGGCAGAACTCGACCCGGAGCAGGTCCTGTTGATCATCCAGGCGTTCGCGAGCTACCTGCGGGCAGTCAACCTGGCGGAAAAAGTCCACCGTGTTCGACGGCGCCGCGCCTATCAGCGAGCCGATGCCGGAGCTCAGCGGGGAAGCCTCGAGGCAGTGCTGGGCGAACTGAAGCAACAGGGCTTCGATGCCGAATCGCTGGTCGATGAAATCAATGTCCTGAAAATTCAACCGGTCTTTACCGCGCACCCCACGGAAGCAACGCGTCGCACCATCCAGGAGAAGGAATACGACATCGTTCTCAGGCTGGTCGAGCGCCTGAATCCGGAATTGACCCCTGGCGAGGAAACACTGGCGCTGAGCCGGATACGAGCGGCGATAACGTCTTCCTGGCAGACACGCCTGGTGCCTCATGCGCGGCCCACGGTGGCGGACGAACTGGATAACATCCTGTTTTACCTGACCGATATCCTGTATCGGGTCACGCCGGTGTTCTATGAAGCTTTCGAAGCAGCTTTTGAAAAAAATTTCGGGGAATGCCCGGAACATTTGCTGCGCAACATCATCCTGAGGTATGGCTCCTGGGTCGGCGGAGACATGGACGGCAACCCATACGTCACCTCAGAGACCATCCTCGCCACGCTTGCCCGGCAGCGGTCGGTCATTATCAGGCGCTACCTGCCTGAGGTTCGCCGCATGGGCAGGTACCTCAGCCAGTCGGTTTCTGAAATCGGGATTTCGGCAGCTTTACTGCAACGTCTCGAGCAGTACCGGCAGTCGATGCCTGAAGTCAACCGGCGCATTCCCGAACGGCATCAGGATATGCCTTATCGCTGCCTGTTGAGATTCGTGGCGAGCCGGCTGGAGGCCACATCGAACGAAGAGGAGCAGGCTTACAACACGGTTGGCGACTTCTCGGCTGACATCGGACTGATAAAGGAAAGCCTGCTCGAGAACAAGGGCGAGCATGCCGGGCTGTTCGGCGTTGAGCGCCTGCTTCGCCGTGTGGATACTTTTGGTTTCCACCTGGTCACGCTGGATGTGCGCCAGGACGCACTGCTGCATCGCCGCGTGATGGGTGAATTGCTGGGTTGCGATGATTGGGAGGCCCGGGATCCACGCAACCGGGCTGATGTGCTCGCGCACCTGATCGAATCAGGCGGCTTGCCTGCAGCTTCGGACAAGCAGAGCCTTTCTGACGAAGCAGCGGAAGCGCTGGCCGTTTTCCGTTCAATATCCACCGCGCGCCAGATGTACGGAAGCTCCGCGATCGGCCTGTTCATCATCAGCATGACCCAGGGTGCGGACGATGTGCTGACCGTGCTGGCACTGTCCGGGATCGCGAACCCGAATACCGGGGCTCCATCCCACCTGGATGTGGCGCCACTGCTGGAAACCGTCGATGATCTGCATGCGGGGCCTGACATCATGGAAAAGTTGCTGAGCCAGGATGTCTATCGAAAACACATTGACGGATTGAGTACCCGCCAGGCGGTCATGGTCGGCTATTCGGACAGTAGCAAGGACAGTGGCATTGTCGCCTCGCGCTGGGCGCTGCACGAGGCGCAACGGCGCCTGGTTGGCGCCGGGGAAAGCCGGGGTATCGATATCGTGTTTTTTCATGGCCGCGGCGGTTCGGTTAGCCGTGGTGGCGGAAACCTGGTCAACGGGATTCTGGGCGCGCCACCAGCTACCGTTAAGGGGTTTCTGCGGATCACTGAGCAGGGCGAGGTGATCAACCAGAAATACGGTGTGCGTTTCCTTGCCCTGCGCAACCTGGAACTGGTCACCGGGGCGACGCTGGCGCACAGTATTGACCGGAAGGCCGCCGGCCTGAATGACGATGAAAGCCAAATAATCGCATTCATGGCTGACGTTTCGCGCAAAAAATTCCGTGGCATGGTCTACGAAGATCCCGGCTTCCCCGCCTATTTCCGCAGCACCACGCCACTCGACGTGATCGAACGGCTGAACATCGGGTCGCGCCCTGCTTCACGGCGGTCCGGAGAAGGCATCGAGAACCTGCGCGCCATTCCCTGGGTTTTCTCCTGGGCGCAGGTTCGGGTCGGCTTTCCGGGTGTGTTCGGCTTCGGAACGGCGCTGGACCGGGCAATTGGCGAATTTGGGCTGGAAAATATCCGCGAGCTGTTGAAACATCGCATTTTTTTCCAGGCCATGGTCAACGACGTGGAAATGGTGCTGGGCAAATCCGAAATGGGTCTGGGGCGCCGCTATACCGATTTGGTCACGCCTGGCCAACGCCACTACTTTGACTGCATCTCTGAAGAGTTTGAACTGGCCACGCAGCGGATTCTCGAGGTCAAGCAGTTGGAGAACCTGCTCGATGACCAGCGGGTCCTTCAGCGCAATATCCGCTTGCGAAATCCATACGTTGATCCGTTGCACCTGCTACAGATTGACCTGCTGCAGCGCTGGCGAGAGGGCAATCGCGAGGACGATGATCTTCTCGAAGCGCTCAAAGCCACGGTCAAGGGCATCGCGCTGGGCATTCAAAATACGGGTTAGTTGACCTGGTTCATTGCCATTTACTGTCTCATTTATGACAATAACTGACCGACCGGACGGTCAGTGTTTTGATATGAGGAATGACTATGCGGGCTACTCAAGCTGAGAACTCATCGCTCAGGCAGTCAGCCGGGGAAAGGGCGATCCTGGAAGCCGCTGCATGGCTGTTTTCCGAAATCGGATTTGATGGCGTTTCGATGCGCAGCGTCGCCGAGGCAGCCGGGGTCAGCAAGGCGAATATCTACCATCACTTTGAATCGAAGGAGGCCCTTTACCTTGCGATCCTCCATGCAAGCGCGGCCGAATTATCGGCCCTGGTTGAAAATCTGGAGGAAAGTTCCGGGCGCTTTGATGCGAATATTTCTGAATTTTCCAGTGCTCATCTTCAACATCTCATGGATAACGAGACGACCTCGCGGCTGATGCTCAGGGAGGCGTTTTCGGGAGACGAAGAGCGCAGCCGGATGCTGGTTGAGCGGGTCGTCGGCGGGACTTTCGAACGCATGGTTTCCATATTTCGCGCGGGGCAAGAGGCGGGTGAACTTCGATCTGACCTGGATCCGGCCTTGTGCGCAACCCTGTTAATGGGAGCGGATGTATTTTTCTTCCAGGCGCGGGGAGCCTTGAAGCACATACCGCAAGCCGGATTCGTGCGGCGCCCGGGGCGCTTCAGCGAGCAAATGATCGACGTCATGCTCAATGGCATGCTGAGCAAAAAACAGAGGAAGGGAGGAGCGCAATGAAACAGTTCCTTTCAAAGGCGGCTTCTCTGGTGATCCAGGCCGCTGCCATTATCGCTTTGGCCGGCTGTGGTGGTGACTCCGGCGATGAGGAGAATATACCGGCTGGTGGCCGCGTTGTCCCCGTAACACTGGCAGTAGCACGAAGCCAGGAGGTAACGGTTACCCTTTACTCGATCGGCCGGCTGGTCAGCAGGAATACGCCTTTACTGGCAGCGGAAATCAACGCACGGGTGATCGAGGTCCTCGTTGATGAAGGTGAGCCTGTTGTACGAGGCCAGGTGCTGATATTGCTCGATAAGACCACCTCAGAACTGGCGCGGCGGGAAGCTCAGGCTGAAATCCAGCGCCTGAGAGCCAGCATTGCCAACGAAGAAAGGCGGGTCAAGCGTTACCGGGACCTGAAAACGAAAGATGTCATGCCGCAGGAACGCCTCGACGACGCGGAAGCCAAGCTGGCCGTGGACCGGGCTTCAATGGCTGCGGCCGAAGCTCGGCTGGCGATCGCAGAGGACAGGCTGGCGAAAGCAGAACTGGTTTCGCCGGTGACGGGCGTCGTGGAAAAGCGCCATGTCTCCATAGGAGATTATGTCAATGAGAGAAGGGCAACTGGTCTACCTGGAAAGTCCAATCGCACCGGGTCAGATCGTTGAGGCCCGCATTGACCAGATCCGCCCGCAGATTGGTGCGATGAGCCGGGCTTTGGTCGTGATTGCCAGGGTCGAAAACCCGGGCAACTGGCGGCCGGAAGCGACGGTGGAGGCGAGAGTCGTCGTGGAGCAGCGCCACAATGCTGTGGTCGTGCCTCTCATATCCGTAGTGACACGGCCTGCCGGTCAAGTGGTGTACCTGCTGGACAGCCAGGTAAACGGTGAGGTGCGGCAACTGATCGTTGAACCCGGCGAACGGCAGGACGGATGGATCGAGATTCGACGTGGTCTCAAAGCCGGCGACAAGGTAGTCGCCGACGGCGCACATTACCTGAGCGACGGCGCGGGGATCGACATCCGGAACGATCAGCCGTGAATGAGCTCTCTTTGAAAACGGTAGGCAAAAGCCTCCCTGAACTCTCGATACAAAGGCATGTATTCGCCTATATGCTGTCCGGCGTCCTGTTACTGTTCGGCATCATCAGTTTCGACCGGATCGGTGTGGACCGCTTTCCGGAAATCGATTTTCCGATGATTTCGATACAAACCATTCTTCCCGGCGCGAGTCCCGAAATCATCGATTCCAGCATTGCGAACCTGATCGAGACAGCGGTCAACAGTGTGCCGGGGATCGAGCATATTCAATCCAATTCGGCACCCGGAATTTCGGTAGTGGTCGTGCGCTTTGGACTCGAAAAGAACGTGGACATCGCTTTCAACGAGGTACAGGCCAAAGTGAACCAGGTGCTTCCGGAACTGCCGGAAGAGGCGGATCCGCCCGTTGTCGCCAAGGTGGAGTTCGGTTCCCTGCCGGTGATGTGGCTGGCCCTGACCGGAGACCGGACCCTTCAGCAACTCAACAAGTATGCTCGAAATATTATAAAGAAAAGATTAGAAACTATTGATGGTGTTGGAGAAATTCGATTAGGAGGCGAGCGCAAGCGAACAATTCGCGTCAACCTGAACGCGGATAAAATGGCCGCATTCGGGATTGCCGCCAACGATGTGATCGGCGCCTTCGCCACCGAGCATGTCCGGATGCAAGGCGGATTCCTGGTTGGCGGAACCCAGGAAAAGCTGGTCAAGCTGGACCTGGAATATCACGACCCGCTCGAACTGAAATCCCTGATCGTTGCCTACCCGGAGGGCGCGCCGATCCGTCTCGGCGATATTGCCGAGGTGGAAGATGGAATCGCCGACCACCGTGAATTTGCCAGTTTCGATGGGCGCCCAACCGTCGGTCTCGGAATCGTCAAGGTGCAGAACGCGAATACCGTGGCGATCGTCGACGAGGTCGAAAAAAGGCTGCGTGAGGAGATATTGCCGGAGCTGCCCCCGGGTTTGCGCATCGATGTCGCTTTCAGCGATGCGGAACTGATCCGGGATATCGTCTCCGCACTGGAAGAACATATCGTGCTTGGCACCTTGCTGACGGCACTCGTTGTCTTCCTGTTCCTCAAAAGCCTGTCATCGATGCTGATCATTGCCGCCGCGATCCCGGTGTCCCTGCTGGGCGCGGTCGCGGTGATGTACTTTTCCGGCTTCACCTTCAATACCATGACCTTGCTCGGCCTGCTGTTGCTGATCGGCATCGTGGTCGATGACGCGATCGTGGTACTGGAGAACATTTACCGGCAGCGCGAGCAGGGCAATACCGATCTCGCCGACGCGGCGATCCGGGGCAGCCGCCAGGTGGTCTTCGCCGTGCTGGCCGCGACGCTGACCCTGGTGGCGATATTTGCGCCGGTGATATTCATGGAAGGCATTATCGGCAGTTTTTTCCAGTCGTTTGCGGTCGTGGTCACGGTTGGAGTGCTCGTTTCATGGTTTGTATCGCTGACGCTGACGCCGGCGCTGTGTTCACGGCACCTGGGTTTTTCCGAACAACATGGCCGTATCTACCGCGCTATCGAGGCGAAGTTCCGTGCGATGGACCGTGGATACCGGAACCTTATTTCCCTGAGCCTGAAGCGCCGTTGGGCCGTGATAGTAGTCGCGACGCTTACAGTGCTGGCCAGTGGATTCATTTTTGTCCGGATTGACAAGGGGTTCATGCCCGAAGAAGACGAGGGACGCTTCATCGTAGCCGTTAAGACGCCACTGGGATCCAGTATTGAGTACACCGAATCCAGGATACGCATGATCGAAGCCGTATTCACCGGCTTTCCCGAGATCATCGGCTCGTTTGCGACGATCGGCCAGGACCAGGCTCGGCAGGTCAGCCAGGCGAACATCATCGTGAACATGGCCGATTGGCAGGACCGGGAGATTTCCCAGGGCGAGCTGATGGAAGCGCTGCGCGGCGAGTTCGCGGGGATTCCCGGTGTCGAGACTTTCGTGACCGAGATGCCCATTGTCGGCGGACAGAGAGGCGATCCCCTGCAGTTCGTCCTGCGAGGTCCCGATCTGTCGCGGGTTGCGGAACTGTCCCGGGAACTCAGGAAGCGGCTCAATGAGATTCCGGGGATGGGGCAGCTGGATCTCACGCTGCAACTCGATCTGCCACAATTGGAAATGGTTCCTTCGCGCGAACGGATCAGGAGCCTGGGGCTTTCGACACGCGATGTCGCATTGGCGGTCAACGTGCTTTCAGGCGGTTTTGACGTCGCCCGCTACAACGATGATCCGGGTGACGGCGAACGTTACGATGTCCGGCTGAAAGCAGGGGAGGGCAGCCTGCAGCGGGTGCCGGACCTCAGCAAGATTTACCTCAGAACTCCCACCGGGGACCTGGTCCGCCTGGACAACCTGGTCGGCATCAAGCAGACCCTGGGGCCGGCCGTGGTGTCACGCTATGATCTGCAATACGCCGGCACATTCCTCGGAACACCCAGGATGGCCGAGGCGGAAGCGATCAACAAGGTGCTGGAAGTATCGGAGAGCATGCTTCCGGTGGGGTATCGAGTGAAAATGACCGGTCGCTCACAGGAATTCCG
>CAMYKC010000093.1 GCA_947258865.1 uncultured Lysobacterales bacterium | reverse complement strand
CGTACTGAACACAGTGCGGTGCCGGTCGATATCGAATTCTTCGACAATGCGCAGGGCTGCCCTGCGGAGAGTTTCCAGTTCCCCGGACGTGAATGCGCCAGGCAGAACAGTAAAGCCCTGTTCTTCGAATTGATTTTTCAAAGTCACTTTAAGCTGTCCTCAAAACGCTGACCGGGGCGTTGGTGATGACGCGCCAGGTGGCGGCCATGCCGCTGAGTCCGACAAAAACGACACCAAGCAGCGGTCCAGCCAGCCAAAGCACCGGGCTGAATCCGTAATCGAGGTCAAAAAGGTTTTCGGCCAACAGGTAGCCGGCCAGCGTGGCGCCGCCGGCTGCCAAGATGCCGGCGAGAAGACCGATCGCGACAAATTCCGTGGCGACACCACTGAGAACACGCTTTTTAGAGGCGCCGAATGTGCGCAGCATCGCACTTTCGTAGCGTCGTTCATCACGGGTGGCGGCCACCGCGGCCCAAAGTACGGTCAGCCCCGCCAACAAAGTAAAAATGAATACGGCCTGCACAGCGAGGGCCGCTTTGTCCATAACGTCCCTCACCTGGCCAAGCACGGCGTCAAGATCAATGGCCGTCACGCTTGGAAACTGGCGCATCATGTCCAGTATCACGTCACGCCGCGATTCATCGACGTACAGGCTGGTGATATAGGTTGCGGGGTAGGGCTCCAGCACACCTGGAGAGAACACCATGAAGAAATTCGGGCTGAAAGAATCCCACTCCACTGTCCGGAAACTGGAGACGGTTGCGCTGACGGCTTCGCCGGCGATATCGAACCCGACCTCATCACCGAGTGACAATCCCAGTTCCCGGCCGAAATCCTGCTCGACGGACACTTCGTCTACCTGCGCGTTTTCGTCCCAGATCTGCCCTTCGACGATTCGGTTGTCGGCCTGCAGCGACGCGGACCAGCTGAGGTTGGAGTCTCGTCGCGCCCAGCGCTCTCCCTGGGGGTCTTCGAAGGTCATCTGCGTAACGTCTGCGCCATTTATGGTTGTCATGCGGGCGCGCACCAGGGGGACGAATCGCGGTGCAGCCAGATTTCGCTCCCGGAAAAAAGCCGCCATGGGTCCGGTTTCGTGAGGCTGAATATTGATCAGGAACTGATTGGGCGCGTTGTCAGGGAGGCTTTGGCGCCAGGTATCCATCAGTTCCGTGCGCACCGTGGACAAAAGCAACAAGACCATCAGGCCGAGGCCAAACGCGACCACCTGCACCACGCTTTCGCGGCCGCGCCGCGCAATATTGGCGAGCCCATAGCGCCAGGCTACCCCCGCTGCGCCACGGAAACCCCGCAGAGACTTGACCAGGAGCCATCCTGTCGCGCCGAGCGCCAGAAACGTCATTGTGACGCCGGCGAAAATGGTCAGCACCAGCCGGGCGTCACGCATGATCCACAGCAGGAGTGCGAGAACGGCAGCCACACCGGCAAGCCAGCTGATGCCGTATCGCAACGGCGGTGGATCGAGGTCCTGCCTCAGGACGCGCAGCGGCGGCGTTCGTCCCATCTGGGCAAGATCGGGAAGGGCAAACCCTGCGAGAATGCTCAAAGCAGTGATCAGGCCGAGGACGCCGGGCGCCATGCCGGGCGACGGCAGGGACTGGCCGATCATGTCCCGCATCAGCCAGGCGAGGCCCAACTGGGCGAGATACCCCAGTAGCACGCCGATTAGTCCGCCTTCAATGGCCAACATCAGCAATTGAATAAAGCTGCTTTGAAAAACCATGGACTGGCTGGCGCCCATGCACTTCATCAGCGCGATGCGGTCCCGGTGCCGGTGCGAGTATCGTCGAGCGGCCATGGCGACAGCGACGGCGGCGAGCAGGACTGAAACAAGTGAGGCCAGGTTCAGGAAACGGCCGGCTCGTTCCATGGATGAACGAATCTGCGGATTGGTGTCCTTGATGTCGCTCAGGCGTTCGCCTTCGGCAAGCTGCTCATCGATGGTCGCCTTGAAGCTATCTACATCGCCACGGTCACCGGCGAACAGCATACGGTAGGCGACGCGGCTTCCCGGTTGCACCAGTTCGGTGTTTTTCAAGTCGGCCTGGTTAATCAGCAAGGTGGGCGCCAGGTCGACGAAGCTCCAGCCTTCGTCCGGACGAAAGTCGAGTATCCGGGACACCTTCAGCCGGGCGCTGCCCACTTCGAGTTCACTGCCCGTATCGGCACCCAGTCGCGCCATCAAGCGTGGAGAGGCCCAGGCTTCGCCGGGAGCCGGAATGCCATTGCTAACCGTGACCTCGCCCAACAGCCTCGGCGAAGTCTTGAGCTGGCCCCTGAGCGGGTAACCATCGCTCACCGCCCGGATCGCCGCCAACGTGTTGGCCTCGCCCGCGAACACGACGCTTGGCATGCTGGCAATTCGAGCCGTATTCAAACCGGCGCGTTCGCCAAGGGCGACATAGTCGTCGCTGATCGGGCGGGTGGATGCGAGCCGGAGATCCGCGGCCAAAGACTCGGCCGCCCTCATTTCGACAGCCTGCCCGACACGGTCGGTCAGAAAGGCAACGCCGGTCATGGCCGCCACGGCGATGAGCAGCGCAGCGACCAGGACAGTCAGCTCCCCGGCCCGCCAGTCCCTGGAAAGAAGCCGCGCAGAAAATCTCAAAGTGCTCTTGAACCCGGGATTCACGGTGTCGATTCCCCTCCCGCCGGGTTCATCTGTTCCGGTGACCGGTCCTCGCCACCCCGACTTTCTCGGTCGATCCGGCCGGTATCCATGAAGAGGATTCTGTCGCACCTTGCGGCAAGCCCCAGATCGTGGGTCACGAGCACCAGGGTGGTGCCGGATTCAGCGTTCATTTTGAACAACAGATCTACGATATTCTCACCTGTCCGGTTATCCAGGTTGCCGGTAGGTTCATCAGCAAAAAGAACCGATGGGCCCACGACAAAAGCTCGCGCAATGGCCACGCGCTGCTTTTCACCTCCGGAGAGCTGATGCGGGTAATGGCCTTTTCGAGGCTCCAGCCCAACCGTCCTGATTGCCTGTAGTGCCGCATCATGGGCGTTGGTAGCGCCGGAAAGCTCCAGCGGCAGCATCACGTTTTCCAGCGCGGTCAAAGATGAAATCAAGTGGAACGATTGAAACACGAATCCCACGCTGTTCGCGCGCAACGCGGCGCGACCGTCCTCATCCAGGGCGGTGAGTTCCTGGTCACCAAGCCAGACTTTTCCCTCGCTGGGAACATCCAGCCCAGCCAGCAGTCCCAGGAGAGTGGACTTGCCCGCGCCGGATACGCCGACAATTGCGATGGATTCGCCCTTGCTGACTTCCAGGCTGACCTGGTCCAGAATGGTGAGCAAGCCCTCGGGGCTGCTAACGTGTTTGCTCAAATTCCGTGCTTTGAGGGCCGGATCGTCGTTCGCGTGTTTTGAATTATTGGGGTCAGGTCTTTTCATGTACCTAAAATATCGATTGCTGTTTGTCTTGTTGCTTCTGTTTCCGATCGGCACGGCCGTGGCGGAGGAATCATCTATCGTCATCCTGGGCGACAGCCTCAGCGCGGCATATGGCATGGAAATCAGTGAATCCTGGCCAAGCCTTTTACAGGTTCATTTAGATGAACATGGTCACGCTTACCGTGTTTTCAACTCAAGCATAACCGGTGATACCACCCAGGGTGGGCTGGCACGCCTTCCGCGATTGCTTAACCAGCACCAGCCGTCCATCGTCATTCTCGAACTTGGCGGCAATGATGGATTGCGGGGCCTGCCTATCGAAGTTACCCGCGCCAACCTGTCCTCCATGATCGAGCAGAGCCAGGCGGCCGGCGCCACGGTCATTCTGGCCGAGATGCGCATTCCTCCAAATTATGGCCGGGCCTACACCGAAAAGTTCAATGGTACTTACACAATGCTTTCCGAGCAGTACGAGGCCCGGCTTTTGCCGTTCTTGCTGCAGGACATCGCATTGGAACCCGGTCTGATGCAGGCCGACGGCATTCATCCCACCGCGAAAGCTCAACCGGTGATCCTCGATCAGGTCTGGCAAATTCTCTCAACACTATCGTGCTCGTTAAAGGGCCGTTGGTTGGTCCATATGACAGTCGGATGCGACGGTCAATACCATGTCCTCACGTATACGCCACCAGCCGTGGAATGAGTCGCCACCGTGTTTGTCCATGGCTTCAAAAGCACTCCAGTGACCAGGTTGCTCCGGGGTCACTGAATGGATACTGATTCGGCGCGTATCCGCCTTCAAGCCCTTGCGAAGGGCTTTCAACACGCTTTCCTTGGCGCTCCAGATCAGTGTCACAAGTCCTGCCCGGCGGTTTGATGGATGCTGTTCGAGCAATTTCAATTCACTCGCGGTGAAAAACGTCTCCTCGAACGTCCGGCTGCGTTCTTCGATCCGCTCGAGATCACAACCGACTCGTGGGGTATCCAGGACCAGCACGCACAGTGAATGGCCATTGCTGTGGCTCAGGGAAAGATGAAATTCCGATGAATTTCCACAAAACGAAATGATCGGTGCGCCGTCCTCAGCGGCTGCAATTTGCCAGTCTGAAAGTGAGCGTTGTACGCGGCTGAGCCGCTGAAGAGCGGATTTAGCGGTCCAGCGGCCCAACAGCCAGTCCTGACGCCGCTTCGGAAATTTCAGGCCGCGCAAGACATTGGTTTCCCCCGGCGTCAGCCAATCGGTATCTGCCGGAAGGTCAGCTTGCCGCCGAGTATGAAAGTAGACCTTCACGTTTCATGCCCCTTTCGACGGCTTCAATCAGGTAGCAACGTAGACCCCGCACGGGGATGACGCAATCGATCGAGCCGACTTCCATGGCACGCTGAACGGTGTGAATCGAATCGAATTTTTCAGCCAGGTTCATGCGTTTTTCGGCCTGCACGGCTTTGAACAACTGATCGTGCTCGGCGCGTATGCGGGCCCGGTCGGCTCCTTCCGATGCCTCCAGTGCCTGGCTGAGTGCCACGACCCTTGGGTCGGCCATGGTTTGCTGACGAACTTCCCGGGCAAATACGACACCAGCCGCGGGCGCCCCGCCGATCACCGAGGCGAACGAGCCCTCCAGAGCAGCTACTTCCATGTTTTCATTGAGCGATTTGGAGAATACGACGAATGCACCACCGTGGTAACGCGAAACCACGCAAAAGACAATAGGGCCATCGAAATTAACGACCGCGCGGCCGATTTCAGCTCCGTACTCGAGCTGCCATTTGCGCATGGATTCGGGGGATCCATCGAAACCAGACAGGTTGGCCAGCATAACCAACGGTCGGTTGCCGGAAGCAGAATTGATGGCCCGGGCAACTTTTCTCGAGGACCGGGGAAACAGGGTTCCGGCCGACCATTGCTCTGGGCCGTCGGCGGGAACGAAGCCCGCACGCGGCAGTGGCTGTGACTCGATGCCGACCAGGCAAACCGGGTATCCACCCAGGTGTGCATCCCAGACAACGCCGATTTCCGCGTCATTCATAGAAGACCAGCGCTCCAGTGGCTGATGATCACGATCGATAACAGCGCGCATGACGCGACGGATTTCAAACGGCTTTTTCCGCCCGGGATTGTGCTTGTCGGAAAAAATCTCGCCTATGGATTTGAAATCCGCGGAACTCATCGATGCATAGGGATACGAGGAAATGTCGCGGTCGCGGGGGTCATCGCTGTGGAGCGCACGCGGATAACGTTCGCCGCTCGCGACATAGCTGTATTCGTAATGGCGCAGCAGAATCCTGCAAGCGTCATCGATGTCGGCGGCCCAGTATTGCGCCAGGCCGTTTGGTCCCATGATCCTGTCGTAACCGCCGATGCCAAAGTTGTCCTCTGCCGATACGCCGCCGGAATAGTCCAGGGCCTGTTTGCCGGTCAGGACCATGGAACCCTGCGGCGTCATGATCAGGATGCCGCTCGTGTGCATGAGCATCGTGGCCTCGGCGTCCCAGTAAGATTGCGCGCCGACATTGACCCCGTAAACGATGACATTGATCTCGAACCCGGCTTGTGTGAACTCGATAATCCGCCGCAACACGGCAGCGGTCCAGTCGAGGTTCTCGGTCCCGCTGTCCATGGCGATTTTCGCGCCAGAAGACACGGCAAACCACTCGACGGGTACGTCCAGCTCTTCGGCCAGGTCGAGCGCGGCGATAATCCGTGAGCACTCGGGTTTGGCCAGTGGACACATTCCGCGGCTGGGATCGCCGAGAACGATGACGCGCTTCATACCTTCCGGATGAGCACCGGTAAAGTTACAAATGACACCGACCACAACATTGGCGCTGTTGTTTCCGTAGGGCCTTTCGACAGGTGATAGGGAGCCGTCCGAGTCGAAATCATATTCGGTGAACTGTCCGGACGGAACAGTAGACTGGCTGTCACCATCCGGTGTCAGTGACTGAATAATCTCGTAAGGATAAGACAAGCCGCGCTGACGCATCTTCAGTACTTTATGCTGATATGGGCTCAGAGGCTTGACCTGGTGTTTGTCCTTGGGTTCGAGCAGTCTGACACGTGGCCCGCGGCCTACCGGGTTGGAAATGGTCATGACCGTATCGCGCAGTTTTCCGCCTTGCCTCCGCGCAATCTGTGCTCTGACCACCACTTTTTGCAGGCCGAGGTCGGTCGTCGACGGAAACAGCTTGCGCACGATGCGGTTGCGTTCGGACGCGCTCAGATCCAGCGGCGGCCAGACATACAGCAACACGCGATTCCAGTGCAGGCGTTTGCGCACGGGGCGGTGAGACTGGAACATCCGGATTCCGGCCAGTGCTTCGTGGAACATGTGCTCCAGGTGGGGCAGGCTGGTCAGTTTGCCGTCGTCATCTCGAAAGGCGGTGAGATCCCTGACTTCGGCCACAGCAAACAGGCGCTCATCTTTCGGGTTGTCGTGCGACACGGCGTGGAACAGGTACAGGTCCTCGATGGAAGGAAGCCTTTCCAGCCTGAAATTCTGGAAGCGGTACAACTGCAGGCGTTTCGCCATCATCGGGTGCAATCCGCGGTAAAGCGTCTCTTCCCAGTAACCGTTTTCCCCGGCTCGGAAGGTAAAGAATCTCTGGCCGGTCAACCCGAGGCCGGCTCCCGGGATACGAACTGAAGCCACGATTCGCCTGATTTTGCGAGGAAACGGGATCGCATCGAGAGCCTGGCGCACGTGGGTGAGTGTGTCCGCTTCGCTGACTTCCGTACCATCCCGGTGCAGATAGAAGTCAATCACGATTTCATTGTCTGCCGGTATATCGTCCAGCAGGGCCAGCAGCAGGTTGCCGGTAGGAGCCAGGTCCTCGTATGCGGTCTGCGTCGTAATCAGGGTGACGGGTGTGTCTTCGTATTCGTACTCAGCAAGCACGAATGGCTGACCACCGCTATGCTGAGTTCGAATGTTGTCCAGGTCACGTATCCGGTAGTAGCGCCGGGTAAGGCACTCCACAACAGCCTCCCTGATGGGCTGGTCACCGGTAAGAAAACGATGCGATAAAACGGTCATCAGCGGCTGTGGACATTCAACCAGTGATGCCATGCGCTCCTCGCGTATCGCCGGCTCGGGATCGCCCGCGAGGGCATCGAGATCCGCACTGGCTTGCTGGTAAGCCGTTCTGCGCGTGGCTTCCAGTAAAGGTTTGTCGAAATACTTGTAACGCACTTCCCGCGCGAGGTCGGTCACTGCCGGATATCGGCCCTGGCTGGTCGAGATCAGGCGATCCAAAAGCGTCCTGAACTCCACGTCACTGGTTGAAATCAATGCCTCGATCCCCTCCAGGCGCCGTTCGAGTATCGAGAGGATGACAGGAATCTGGTGTTCCACCCTTGTGTGAGATCGGTTGATCCACAGCAAGGCCTCTTTCAATTTTCGTGAAGGCCGTAATTTGTCTATACCGTAATGCCCAAGTGCGGCCCTGAGGTCCTCGATGAACTTGCGTGACAGCCCCTCTCCCCGTGTATCGAGTGCACGCATGTAAGTGAACAGGGATTCCTGGTGGCTGCTGATCGTAACCGGGGGGAGGCCACTGCGGTCTGTCACGGCGGCTGGCTGCCGGCGTGACAGGACGGAGACATCGGCAAAACGGGTTAATAGCAAGTCTTCCTGCTGACGCATCTCTTCGTGGTCGACGGGAATCTCGAGACACAACGCCTTGCGTTCATCGATCAGTTCACTCGATGCCTCGGGGCGGACGTCGTAGCCCAGGACGAGGTTTTGCAACTGGTCCAGTATTTCCCGGCATCGTTCTTGAGGTAATTGGCTTTGCGGCCTGTTACGGATGCAACTCAGCGCATCGAAGCTGAGACGCTCCCGCCGCTGATCGTCCTGCTGATTACTCGATGGCATGAGCCGCAGCAGCGGCGCACCGGCGTCCACCTGTTCATTACCCGTTACTTCAACGGATCGCACAACGCCCGAATAGGGTGAAGTCATGCGCATTTCGAGCTTCATGGCTTCAAGGATTGCCAGCGTCTCGCCCTGCTGGATGTCGTCGCCTGGTTTTACTTTCACCGACACCACGATAGCGGGTGCGGGTGAACGGACAACGCCGCCATCGTCACGGGATATGCGGCAGGGCACGCCGTCGACCTCGATCAGGTATTCCACGCCACTGTGCATCGTCAGGGTGCGATAGCTGCGTTGCAGGCAGAAGACGCGTCGTTCGAATCGGCTGAGTGGCTCGATCCTGAGTTGCAGGGATTGGCTATTCAGATCGACTCGATAGCGTTTTCCACCGTAACGGTAGACCTGGAGCCGGTAGAGATTGCCGCCGTGGCGAAGTTCCACTTTGCAGCCGATTTCATCGTGGAGTCGGGGCCGTCCTCTTGCAGCGGAAGCCAGGAATAATTTGCGCTCGGTATCGAAGCGTCTTTCATATTCACTCACCGCCGCCAGAGCCAGCGCCAGAGCGATCTCAGCTCCCGACGATGCCTGTGACCCCTGGGACGGAGATTCGCGATCCAGCCAGCCGACATCGGCTTTACCGGTCACGACGTCAGGCATGCCCAGCAAATCCAGCAGAAACGCACGATTGGTGGCGCCGCCCCTGATCACTACCGCCAATTCAGAAAGCGCACGGCGCAGACGGGCCAGGGCTTCAACACGGTCACGGCCGTGCGCAATGATCTTGGCTACCATTGAGTCAAATTCAGCGGGGATTCGGTCGCCTTGTTCAATACCGGTATCAACCCGGATGCCGGCGCCGGTTGGAAGCCGCAGCATCTCGACCCTTCCGGGAGCGGGCGCGAAATTCTTCTCCGGGTCCTCAGCATTCAGACGGATCTCGATGGCGGTACCTCGCGTAACGGGCGGATCTCCCTCGAGACGGCCACCTCTCGCGATATGCAATTGCATTTTCACCAGGTCGAGGTCCGTGCTGAGCTCGGTAACCGGGTGTTCCACCTGCAACCGGGCATTGACTTCCATAAAGGCGAAAGTCCTGGCTCCCGGGTCATACAGGAATTCGACCGTGCCTGCATTGCGGTAGCCAGCCAGGCTGCATAAACGTGACGCGGCAGCCTTGATGAACTCTTCCTGCTCGGCATCGAGCACGGGCGATGAGGATTCCTCGATCAACTTCTGGTTGCGCCGCTGCACGGAGCAGTCCCGCACGCCCACTGGCCAGACGGTGCCATGGTTATCGGCGATGATTTGAACTTCAATATGGCGGGCGCCCTCAACCAGGTGCTCCATGAAAAGCGTGGCGTTGCCAAAGCTCTTCAGCGCCTCCGAGCTGGCCCGCTCAAACGCTTCGGCGAGTTCATCGGCCTGGCGAACGGATCGGATACCGCGCCCGCCACCACCCGCCGTGGCCTTAATCATCAGAGGATATCCGATGCTCTCGGCTTGACGGCGCGCTTCATCGAGATCGTGCACCGGGCCGCCGCTCCAGGGTGCTACCGGGACGCCCGCTTCCTCAGCCATTTTTTTCGAGGTGATCTTGTCGCCCAAGCGGCGCATGCAATCGCCATCCGGGCCGATGAAGGTTAACCCGAGTTTATTTTCGACCAGGTCGGCGAAGTCCGGGTGTTCGGCGACAAACCCCCAACCCACCCAAACGGCTTCGGCCCCGGAATCAACCAGGGCCTCTTCAATAGCCTCGTAGTTGAGGTAGGCGTTCTTGCGGTGGCCTTCCGCGTCCGTGAAGGCAGCCGGCCCCAGCGATACAGCCGCGTCCGCCTCGCGCACAAACATCGCCCGGCTCTCCGGCTTGGTGTAGAGCGCTATGGTCTCCAGGTCGAGGTCATGTTCACGGTTGAATTCACGAACGGCGTGAATAAGGCGCATGGCCGCCTCTCCACGGTTTACGATCGCGATGTTGCGAAAGTGGGCTGCCATCAGTCGGCCCGGAAAACCGCTTTTATCGGTCCGGTCTTCAGGGTGCTTGCTGCCCCCGGCAACTCAGCCGTGCGGTAATCCGTAAGCCGTATGTATACCTCGCCTTCCTTGTCTATCACGTCTGCGTCGTAACCGGTTCCGCTGCTGCTGTGGCGCACAACCGAGTAAAGTGGCTGGTCGCCTGGACTGACGTCCCTCAGTTTTTGCACGCGGGAAATCCGTGACGGTAAACCAAAACGGTCGTCGACACCCAGTTCGAACATGCCGGCGGTCTGGAAGCAAAGCTCGATAAGTCTCGGCGACATTTTCGTGGGCAGATCTTCAGGATCATGGTTTGCCGGAAGTTCGTCCGCCAGGCGACCGATCACGGTCCC
This sequence comes from uncultured Lysobacterales bacterium, assembly GCA_947258865.1. Lineage (GTDB taxonomy): Bacteria > Pseudomonadota > Gammaproteobacteria > Xanthomonadales > SZUA-36 > CAMYKC01. The sequence goes on along the minus strand of CAMYKC010000093.1, from coordinate 2,360 downwards.
CGGACCGTCGCCCCAGGCACTGCCCAGCACCTGGTAAGCCGGACCGTGAAAATAGACCTTGTAGACATCGTTCGCTTCAAGTATTACACCGCTGGCGTCCACTGGCTTGTCGCCCTTCACGGCCTCCGGCGTTTGCCGGCTCAGCCGCACATCCGCCCTGAATGCCGTGCTGATCGCCGGTTCGGATTTGCCTTTGAGATGCCGCTCGCTGATCAGTGAACAGCGAGCGATCAGTTGTTCGCCCTCCGCGTTAATCTGCGCGGTTAGTTTCAGCTTCCTGGGTTCGCCTCGGTAGAACTTGAAGGGTTCCATGAACCGGATGTCCTCAACGGTCTGGACGCGCCAATCCGGAAGAAGCAGCGTGGCCAGTTCGGCGAAACCTTCCAGGCCCATGACACCTGGCAGGACAGGCGTGCCATCGATCTGGTGATCGTAAAGGAAGGCTTGTTTAGCGGGATCGAGCTCGGTTTCAACGGTCAGCCCGCTATACAAACCCATGCCCGTGACCTTTCCCAGCATTGGCCCGCGATCAGCCAGCTGAATGGCATCGGGATCGAGTCCTCCGTCACTGGCTATTTCTTCGGTCAGTATGCCCAACCTTTCGGCCACCACGATCTCACCCACGACCGGTCCCTGGGTGAGTTCTCGCCTGACAGTTGGTACGCCTGCTTCAGGCGGCAGCATATCGATCCCCGCCGCTTTCATCATGGTTGGAATCGAACCGCGTGTCGCCATGCCGATTCCTCCCCAGGCGGTCCAGTCGATGGCGATGCCAAGTGTGCCGGGCCGCGTCGTGCGCATGCCGGAAATACTCTTGCACAGCAGGTCGTTGGCTGCGCTGTAATCGATCTGACCCCCATTACCGAACCGCCCGGCTACCGAACTGAACACGACGGCCGCTTTCAGAGGCATATCACCCATGGCGTTGAACAAACTGTGCCAGCCATCGCACTTAACGTCGAACACCCGCTCGAATTCCTCGCGCGGCTTGTCCGCCAGGAAGCGACTGATTTCCAGGCCACCGGCATGGATGAGGACATCGAGTTTACCGTGACTGTTCCTGACCTCGTCCATCACCGCGCTGATCGCTTCATCATCGGTCAGATTTACGCAGTGGTACACGGCGGTGCCGCCGCTGCGTTCAACTGCTTCGATCGCGGCCAATGCGGCCTGGGCGCGCTCCAGCCCGGCCAGCTTTTTCTCGACCATTGCCGGTGTAGCCCTTTGGCCACCGGACTTGATGCGCTCGAAGATATCCCGCTTCAATGCTTCCTTGTCTGTCGCAAATCGCTCAATGTCGGGATCGTTGCGGTCAGGTTCCGGCGTCAGATCCAGCAGGTGGAACGTCCCGCCGGAAGCCGCTGCCAGGTCGGCGATGATTGCGGAAACGATACTGCCGGCCGCACCGGTTACCAGGAATACCGTGTCCTGATCCAGCTCGATCCCCGTTGTCGAACCGTTGCAGGGGACGATGTCCAGGCCGATGGCCCAGCGTTGTTCATCCGGGTAGCCGATCTCCACGGCTCCCGGATCACGGAGCGTTTCGTCAATGATGCGATCCGCCAGGGCAGCGGTCTTGCGGCTCATCGCGAAGTCGATAACCTTGCACAGAGCATCAGGCTGCTCGCGTTTGTAGGCTTTGACGAAGCCGGACACGCCACCTCCAATCGGGTTCTGCGCACCATCTTCATCGTAGCCGTGCTTACCGCCCTGGCGGGTGGCGGCTACCAGGAAGTTTTCTGGGCCATCCAGCTGCTCATGGAGTGCGCGCATAGTGGTGTGAAGGAGTTTCACTCGCACACGAACTGCTTCTTGCCATGTCTTCCGGTCCATCTCCTCGAGCGGTGCATGCGCGTCTAGCGCGGGGAGCCAGTAGACGCCAGTTATCGGTCCCGCGGCCACCCAGTCGAGAAGTTGTTTTTCCAAGACGTTGAATTCTAACGCCGGATCAATGGGCAGCACCTCGACTCCACGCTTGTCCAGGCGCTTCGTCAGTGCTTCGGCGACGCCGCCATGATCTGGCATGACGACGACACGGGAGCCTTGAGGCAGCTCTACGCCCGTGGTTCTGAAAAGGTCCAGTGACGGGCGCCAGACAGCGGTCGGAACACGCCGTGGCACCTGGTTTGCGGCCTCCAGTCCGGCAACTTCAGGATTGGCGGATTCGTCCAGTTCCGGGGTTGCCCGCGTACTCTCGCTCACTGCGGCGTCAGCAGTATCTGCAGGCACGGACTGCGGAGTCCTGTCCTTTACGAATCCCACGGCGTGGTTGAGTGTAGGAAAGTCCTTGAGTTGAAGGGTGTCGTCACGCGGGATGCCATAGGCTTCCCGCAGAGCTGCAAAAATCTCCGCCTGTTTCA